>JACOUA010000070.1 GCA_016178075.1 Acidobacteriota bacterium | reverse complement strand
CTGCGGCTGATCGATGCGCGCCGAACCTATGCGCGCCGGTACGTCGAGTTCGACCTTCCGGTCGCGCTGGGTGACGAGCGCATCGTCGCGCTCCTTGCGGCGGTCTTTCACGCCTCCGCCGTCGATGTCGGCGATCACCCATCCTCCCGAACGCCCTCACGCCTCGACGAGATCATCGGTCGGTCGGCGCGGGAAACGCTGGCGGTCTGCCGCAACCTGAAAGAAGGTGTTCTCGAGGCGCTCGGCAGTCTGGTGGAGGGCCTGGCCCTGGCGTCCGGCCGGCGATCGCGACGTCCCGATCTTCAGGCCACCCACGAACAAGCGTTGACGCTCGTCTATCGTCTGCTCTTCCTCTTCTTCGCGGAAGCGCAGCGGCTCGTTCCGACGTGGCATCCGATCTACCGCGACAGCTACTCGCTCGACGGCCTCTGCTCGTTGATGCAGGCGGGCACGGAACCGCCCGCGGTGTGGGAGACGCTCCAGGCCATTTGGCGTCTCGCGCACGCGGGCTGCGAGGCGGACGACCTCAAGGTCACGGCGTTCAACGGCCGCCTGTTCTCACCGCGCGAGACACCGCTCGGGGATGGCCCACGCGTGGATGACCGGCACGCGAGACGCGCGATCCTGGCGCTGGCCACCGCGCCGGGCCCGGGGCGTCAGGAAGGCCGGCGACGGGTCGCGTACCGCGATCTCGGTGTCGAAGAGCTCGGGGCGGTGTACGAGAACGTCCTCGACTACGTCCCGCAGGTGTCCCACGCCGGTGGTTCGCCCACGGTTGTGCTTCGCCCAGGCGGCGTCCGCCGCAAGGCAACCGGCACGTTCTACACGCCTCGATCGCTCACCGATTTCCTCGTGCGCCGGACACTTCACCCGCTCGTGGCTGACGCTCACCCGGACGCGATTCTCCGGCTGCGGGTCCTCGATCCGACGATGGGGAGCGGGGCGTTTCTGGTGGGAGCGTGTCGATACCTGGCGACCGCGTATGAAGAGGCGTTGTTGCGGATCGGTGCGTGCGGCTCGACCGAGATCGACAACCGCGATCGGGTGAGCTTTCGTCGGCTCATCGCGCAGCGATGCCTGTTTGGCGTCGACCTCAATCCGATGGCGGTGCAGCTCGCGAGGCTGTCTTTGTGGCTCACGACGCTGGCCGCCGACCGGCCCCTCAGCTTTCTCGATCATCGGTTGATCTGCGGCGACAGCCTCGTAGGCGCCGCGCCCGATGACATCTTGCGCCAGCCGCCGGGGACCGCCACCTACGCGCGCGCCACGCAGCTTGCCGCGCTGCCTCTCTTCGAGACGAGCGCGTTGCGGACGGCCGTGCAGCACGTCGTGCCGATTCGGGTTCGCCTCGCGAACGAGCCGGACGACACGGTCGCAGCCGTTCGAGAAAAAGACCGGACGCTCGCGGGCCTGACGCGGGCCGAGTCGGTCTGGACGCGATGGTTGAGGCTGGCCGACCTCTGGTGTGCCTGCTGGTTCTGGGACGACCGTTCGCGTCCCGACCGGGCCACGTACCACGAGCTTGCCGAGCACATCACTACCGGGAGTGGCTCTCTTCCCCGTTCAGTGACGCGTCGGCTGCTCGATCAGGCGGAAGCGATCGCCGCGGGCGGGCAGTTCTGCCATTGGCCCCTCCGGTTTCCCGAAGCCTTTTTCGAGCCGGACGGCTCGCCGCGCGGCGATGCCGGCTTCGATGCGGTCCTGGGAAACCCGCCGTGGGAGATGCTGCGGGCCGATACCGACGCGGACCAGGTGAGCCGCGCGCGCACGCACGCGCAACTCACGCGCATGATGCGATTCATTCGCTCGTCCGGCATCTACCAAGCGCACCAGCAGGGGCACCCCAACCAGTACCAGCTCTTCGTCGAGCGCGCCGCGCAGCTCACACGTTCTGGCGGCCGCATCGGCCTCGTGCTGCCGTGGGGACTTGCGGCCGATGTGGGCTCCGCCTCGCTCAGGCGGCTCTTGCTCCAGCGCTGCCACACCGACACGCTCATCGGCTTCGACAACACGGAAGGCATCTTTCCCATCCATCGAGGCGTCAGATTCCTGCTGGTGACGACCACGAAGGACACGGCCGCGCGGCCGCGTGTCCAGTGTCGCTTCGGCGAGCGCGACCCGTCCGCGCTCGACGACCTTGGTGATGCCCGCGGCGACGATTCGCAGACCCGATCGCTGATGCTCGACGCCGGCCTTCTGGAGCGGCTCTCCGGACCCGACTTGTCGATTCCGTATCTGCGGACGCGAGAGGATCTCGCGCTCGTCGAACGGTTGCACGCGGAGCACCCGCCGCTCGAGGATCCTCGAGGATGGGCGGCCGAGTTCGGGCGGGAACTGAACGCGACCGAGGACCGCGGTGAGTTCGCGCGACATCCAGGCTCGTCGCCGGACATCCTGCCGGTCCTCGACGGCAAGCACATTGCACCCTTCTGCGCGGACCTGCAGCACGCGGATCGCGCAATCACGACGAGCGCGGCGTCCCGCCTCGTCGACGCGACTCGAACCTTCCGGCGACCGCGGCTCGCCTATCGCGATGTCGCCAGCCCGACCAATCGCCTCACGCTCATCGCGGCCATAGTGCCCTCGGGCTGCCTCACGACCCACACGCTGTTCTGTCTCAGAACGCCGCTCCGCCGAGATGAACAGGAGGCGCTCTGTGCGCTGTTGAATAGCTACGTCGCGAACTATCTGGTACGCCTGCGCGTCAGCTCGCACGTCACGGTCGGCATCATGCGACGCCTGCCCGTCCCGCGGCCCGACGCCGACTCCGAAACGTTCCGGGAGCTTGGCAGACTGTCGCGGCGGCTGGCCGCGCGGCCCCTCGGCGACGCGTTGTTCGACAGCGCCGAGTACATCCGGCTGCAATGCCTCGCCGCGAAGTTGTACCAGCTCAAGCCGACGGAGTTCGAATACGTGCTCAGTACGTTTCCCCTGGTGCCTGAAGCCGCAAAACGCACAACTCTGCGCATCTTCGGAGCCGAGCCATGACACCGCCACGACAGCTCGTTCCAGCCGAGGTGATTGAACGGAAGATCTATCTGGTGCGCGGCCACAGAGTGATGTTGGACCGCGATCTGGCCAAGCTGTACCGCGTCGCCGCGAGATCGCTCAACCAGGCGATCAAGCGCAACGCTGCGCGGTTCCCGGACGACTTCTTGTTTCAGTTGACCTGGCCGGAAACCCGCGGACTTTTAAGATCACAAATTGTGATCTTAGAGCGCGGGCATCACGCCAAGTACCGGCCGTACGCGTTTACCGAGCAGGGCGTCGCCATGCTTTCGAGCGTCCTGCGAAGCCGCCGGGCCATTCAAGTCAACATCGCCATCATGCGTACGTTCGTCAGACTCCGCCGGATGCTGGCCACGCACGAAGAGCTGGCGCGCAGGCTTGGCGAGCTCGAACGCACGTGCGACAAACACGACAAACAATTCAGAGCGGTCTTCGACGCCATCCGGGACCTGATGACGCCGCGGCTGCCGCCCCGACGGTCGATCGGCTTCCGAACGCACACCCACTGAGCGCGAATACGCGCTGGACACTTGGGGAGATCCTTGCGATATAGTGCCAGCCGGCATGCCCCACTACGGGTTCGCGAT
>JACOUA010000069.1 GCA_016178075.1 Acidobacteriota bacterium | reverse complement strand
TCGAGGCCGCCAGCCGATCGGGTCGACATGGCTCCGACGAAGTTTCCCAGGCGCAGGCACGCGCCGGGGGGAAGGCCGCGGAGCACGCCGGCCAGGAAGCCGCCGTTGAACGCGTCGCCCGCACCCGTCGTGTCGACGGCGCGGATCTTCCGTGCCGGGGCAGAGAGGTCAATCCCCTTCGAGAGCCAGCGACTGCCGCCGACGCCCAGCTTCAAGACCACCGTGCGGGGATGCCCGCGCCAGACGCCGACGGCGGCCCGGAGTGAGGAACGCCTGGCATAGAGCTGTGCTTCTTGCGCATTCAAGAACAGATAGTCGACCGCTTTCAGCAAGGACGGGAAGTGCCGGTCACCTACCAGCGCGTCGTTCCAGCCGAAGTCCCAGGAGGTCGTCATCGCGCGTCGACGCAGGTTGCCAACGACGGCTTCCCACCGGCGGCAGTTGCGGGGCTGTAAGGCAAAGTGCACGTGCCGCGCTGACGCGACCGGCGCGACAGCTCGAAGGAGACGGGGTTCGAGCCGATCGTTGATGCCGTTGAAGGTGACGAAGCTGCGATCGCTCAGCGTGGACAGCGAGATCGAAATGGCATGCGGCTCGCTGGGACGTTTCAGATTCGTCAAGACGACTCCTTCTTGACGGAGACGCCTCGAGCCGGCCGTGTGCACCGCACTGATAGCGCGGCACCGAACGCCGAGACGGGTTGCCGCTATGGCGGTAATGATCGCCCCACCGCCGATGGTCGAGACAAGCCCGGCGGTCTTGATCTCTTCCCCCGGCCCAGGCAGGCGCTCGAGCTTCAGAAAAACCAGATCCTCGAACGCTTCACCAACGGTGAGCAGTTGCACCCGCCGCACGGGCAGAACATAGCACAGACGTTTTTAGGCGCTGAGAGCCAAGTGGACAGGCGGGAGGACGAACTGAGAGGGGACCAGCGAAGTGGGCGACGACGCCTTAATGTGAAGGCGAAGACCTCATCTGACGCTCACGCCGTGAGGCAATGAGCGTCTTCGGTGTGCGAGGCCAGTCCACGTTCCAAATCATCATCGAGCAGCAACACACCTCACTGCCGGCGGCCCCGCTCCATTTTTGCCGATTTCGGTCCTCCGCGCGGGTCTGGCACGAAGCGATCGTGCGCCGGCATTATCACCTTCGGCAGCGACGACGCGTCGATGACGGCGTTCGCCGGAATCAGCTCGTTCAGCAAGAGCAGGTACGCCACGAGGCCGTAGACCTCGTGGTCCCCCAACGACCCGGGCGCATCGGGTGGCATCGCGCGGCGAATGTAGTCGAACAGCGTCGTCGCATACGGCCAGTAGTTGCCGATGGTCTTCGTCAGTCGGGGATCGCGCCCGAAGGGGAAGCCTTCGCGTGGCTCGCGGCCGACGAGGATGTCGTTCGGACCTTCTTTTCCGGTCTTGCCGTGGCAGGCGGCGCAGCGCGCGGCGTACACGACATCGCCCTCGCCGGGGGTGCCGCGACCCGGCGGGAGCCCTGCCCCATCCGGTCGCACGTCGATGTCCAAGGCGGCGATCTCCGCAGGCGTGGCTGGTCGCCCGAAGCCAAAGCTCGCCGGCTGTTTCGTCGGTTGCGCGCGAACTGCGGAGGAGGCCTGCGCTTGCACGGCGAGCGGAATCGCTCCGCGATCGCCGAACGTGCAGACCCACCCGATGCCGCAGACCGCGAAGACTCGAAGGATCGGTGTGGCCTTCACCCCCACGCCTCCTGTCGATACACGACCGTGCCATCTGCTCGAATCAGCCAGCCGGTGATCGGGTTGAGGTGATAGCCGACGCTTCCCACTCCCCGCGCGGCTATCAGCTCGGCTCTGGTCGGCTGCACGTAACCGGTCTCGTCCACCGCGCGGCTCATGATCACCGCCTCGCCACCCGTCCAGTTCCACAGGTGGCGGAACCGGGTGTGCGCCTTCGAAAGCACCGGCTCCTGCAACCTGGCCGGTGTCCACGTCTTGCCATCGTCGGTGCTCACATCGACACGCCGGATCTTGCCGTATCCGCTCCAGGCGATTCCATTGATCTCGACCCAGCCGCGGCCGAGCGTCACCGGGTAAGCGGGATAGGTAATGAGCGAGCGGGCATCCATGACGAAACTGAAGATGCGGGCGGTTCCGTTGGCGAGTGGATCGGTGTACTTTGACGTTTCCTCCCGCGTCATGAACGGCCGATCCGACAGCTCGATGCGGCGAATCCACTTGACGTTCGCGTTGCCTTCCCAGCCCGGGAGCAGCAGGCGGGCGGGATATCCCTGCTCGGGCCGGATCGCCTCGCCGTTCTGCCCGTACGCGATCAACGCATCGTCGTGAGCCTTCTCGACCGGAATACTGCGCGCGAGCAGCGCGGCGTCCTGACCCTCGGCCAAGAACCAGGTGGCCTGGGGCCGCACTCCAACTTCGCGGAAGAGCGTCGTCAGCGCGACGCCGGTCCACTCGCTCTGGCTGGTGAGACCGGCCAGTTGCTGCGGGGTGGTTTCAGGTGGAGCCGTACGACCGAGATTCCCGGAACACTCGAGGAAACAGACACGCGAGACCGCGGGAAAGCGTTTGAGGTCGGCGAGCGTGAACACGATCGGGCGCTCGACCATCCCGTGGATCAGCAGCGAGTAGGTCCGAGAATCGATCTCGGGCACGCCCGCGTGATGCCGCTCGAAGTGCAAGTCGGCCGGCGTGATCGTCCCGTAGAGATCGTGATGCGGAGTGCCCGACGAATTGGCGCTTCGGGGGAGTCGTTGAGGTTTTTCAGACGGCGCTCGTTGTCCAAGGGCTTTGCTTGGTCGTCCCCGCACCTTGCTCGGGTCTGGCGGGGCCTGGGGGGCTTGCCCCGCCGCCGTCTTGCCGAGCGCGACAACACCAGCGGCCCCGGCGAGAAGAGTACGTCGCGATACCTTCATAGATGCCTCATCGTTCACAACCTCAATTCACTTGCGAGGCCGAAACAGCAGCAAGTCCCCACTCCTCGTGCCCGGTAAGAGCGTGCCATCGGGCGCAGCGGAGAGTTGGTGCGAACGTACTTCAAAAACCTTCTTTGTGATTTCGCCCGCCGCGTCCGTGTGTATGACGAGGACCTCGGACTCCTTGAATCCGAATTCCTTCGTCTTCCATAGTTTGAGTCTTCGACAGGATCAGCTCTGGACTCCAGGCTTGGGAGCTCAGGGCTTGGGCTCGCCGACCGCAAGCCCGAAGCCCCAAGCCCTCGAAGATGGTGTCTCTAGCGCCTCGGTCGCAGCCGAGCTAAAACGCAACGCGGAAGCCGAGCTGCCCGGAGCGCGGGACGTAGGCGTTTCCGAGCTGCTGCCGTGGCTGTCCCAAGGTCGCGGAGTTCACCTGCCCGACGAAGCTGCCATAGTTGGCGTGGTTGAAGAGGTTGAAGACCTCGCCAAAGAGGGACGCCCTCATGTCGCGCAGTTTGAACTCCTTCGACACGCGGACATCCACCTTGTGCAGCGGGAGGCCGCGCAGGGCGTTTCGCGGCACGACCTGCCCGGTGCCGATCACGTCGGGACCGTCAAACCGATCGCGCAGGCTTTCCGGGATCGTGATCGGCGCGCCGAGATTGAGACGATTGGTGCCCGGCTTGCCGTACGGCACCGAGGCATGGTTCGTCGAGTAATAGTTCCCAGAGCCATAGAAATAGACGCCGCTGAGGGAGAACCCCCACGGCAACTGGTACATCGCCCAGGCGCGCAGCGTGTTCCGCTGGAAGTCGGTCGAGCGCGCCCATTCGCCGTCCAGGTGGTCGAACTGGTTGTTCGCGTCCCCCTGCGTGTAGCCGATCGTCCCATTGTCACGCATGTAGAACGTGACGGTGTAGGTGACGCCGCCCTGAAAGTTGTCACGGTACCGGCGCGTCAGGCCGGTGGCCAGCGCCAGGTAATCGCGGCGGCCGGTGCTCTCGAACCAGGTGACCTGCGAGTAGTTCGGGTTGGGCCGCCCGAACCGCGGATCGCGGTTGTAGCCAGTCGTCGGGTCGTAGAAGAGGTTCACGTCCCGCGTGCGCGTGTCGTTGTGCCAGGTCCAGTGATTGAGGTCCGCTTCGATTGCCATCACCGGGCCAAGCTGCTTCTGGAAGCCGAGGCTGCTCTGCCAGGTGTACGGCATCACGAATTTCGGGTCGATGATGCGCGGCGCCTGCACCGGGACGGCCACACGACCGGAGAGGAAGTCATCGGCCGTGCGGCCGCGCAGCGGATCCAGGACGAAGCCGGGCCGTCCGTCGTTGGCGATCGACCCCGCAATCATCTGGTTGTAGATCTGATGACTGAACGTCACGTTCGACACGGGGACGGCGTAGAAAAGCCCGCTGCCACCCCGGATGACGAAGTCGTTCCTCCCGCCGACGTTATAGGTGAAGCCGGCGCGCGGCGCCAGGTTCTTGTGGTCGCGGATGCCCGACTTGTAGCCGAAGTCTCCCTGCTCGCGGCCGTTGTCGATGGGGATGACGGTTTCACTGATTCCCGGCGGCGCCGTGGCGCCCCAGTCGTCGTCCCATCGCACGCCGTAGTTGACGGTGAGCTGATCGTTGATGCGCCAGGTGTCGCCGAACCACGCGGCGAAGGTCGGCCGCGGGATGTCGATGAGCCAGCCCGCGCCGTGGAAGTTGACATCGAAGCGCTGCACCGTCGCGTCGAGTCCCGTCAGATCCCACCGTGATGGATTGTTCCAGGCATCCGCCGGGAACCGCCGGGCCATCTCCGCGTCGGAGGGCACACTCAGGAAGAACATCCGTCCGCGGCGCTGGAGGAACCATTCCCCGGTGTCGAGCACCCTCAAGTACTCGCCGCCGATCTTGAAGTTGTGCTTCTCGAGCGTCCAGGTCAGATCGTAGCGCCCTTGGAGCGTATCCTGCCAGAACCTCTGCGGATAGTTGTACCGCGGACCGATCGTGATGCCCGGGAAGAGGAGCTCGGGATAGTTGCCAAACTCCGGCAGCGCCAGGTTCCCCCAGGCAAAGCCGCTGTAAGCGACGCGCAGCTCGCTGACCTTCGTGTTGCTCAGCACCTGCGACCAGGTGCCGACCACGTTGGTCGCTTCCTGCGTGCGGATGGATCCCTGCGACGGATGCCCCTGGCCGGCGACCTGGTCAAACGGGTTCTTCCAATCCCACCGTGAGGCTCGCACGCTGAAGTAGTTGCGGCTCGAGAGCTGCCAGTCGAGGCGTCCCAGGTAGCTGTTCTGCAGCGTCTTCGTCTCGAAGGTGAAGTTCTGGCCCGCGAGGCGGTTCGGTTGCGCGAAAATCGTGTTCGGCTCCCGCTCGTACTCGTACGAGAAGAAGTAGTGCACCTTGTCCCGCACGATGGGGCCGCCGATCGCGCCACCCGTCTGCTGGTCGGCGTACGGCAGCACGCGCTTCGCCACAGGATCGGCGGCATTGAACTGATCGCTGCGGAAGAACCCGTAGAAGGCGCCGCTCAAATCGTTGGTCCCCGAGCGCGAGATCGCCTGCACCTGGATGCCGGTGGACCGTCCCTGCGTGATGTCGAACATGTTGGTGACGATCTGGAACTCGGCGATCGCTTCGCGGCTGAACTTCGGCTGGCCGAAGCCAGAGCCGGCAATCTTCTGTGTGATCTGCTGGCCGTCGAGATTCAGCTGGAACATGTCGTCGCGCGCGACGGGGGTGTTGGTGACGTTGTTCGCGGTCATCCCCTTGACCAGCATCGACAGCTCCAGCCAGTTGCGGCCCTGGAGCGGCAGCTCCTCCATCTGCCGCCGGTCGACGTTGCCCGCCACCTGCGACGAGGTCGTGTCGACGAGCGGCGATTCGCCCGTCACGGTGACCGTCTCCTGAATAGTCGCCACCTTGAGCGTGAACGGAAGGGTGGCATTCTGGCCGACGAGCAGCTCGACTTTCGGAAACGCCACGGTGGCGAAGCCGACGAGCTCGGCCTGGACTTTATAGGTACCGGGCGGCACGTTGCCGAGGCGGTACTCGCCTCGCTCGTCGGTGACGTCGACGTACTGGCGGCCGGTCTGCACGTCCGTGGCCGTCACCGTGACCCCGGGCAGTAACGCCTTCGATTCATCTACGACGACGCCGATGAGCGTGGCGGTGCTGACCTGCGCCGCCGTAACCAGGGGCGCCGAGATCATCAGCGCCGCGAGCCAGCCAAACCAACGGGACATACAACCTCCCTCGTATGGACGAAACACGCGGGCCCTATAAAGCAGGGATTTCCATTTTGACTACCCCGACTGGCTCGAGGCTACACCCTCCGACGCTGGCTGGGGACAAGATTTTTCGGTTCTTCGCTGATTTGAGTACAAAGAATAAGTGCCTTTCGCGGCGAGCTTTAGGGCTACGCGCGTGACCGCGGGCCGTGACCTCGCCTGCTCACGCAGGGACGAGAGGACTGGCCGGAGTCGATCGCTTCCTCGAGCGTGAGCTGCCGCCGAGCAGGCCCCCAGCAGTCCCCGGGGCGGTGAATAACGTAGAGATATCCCTTGTGGTCGCCTGCCACGGCGGAGAGATGGCGCGAGGAATTAGGCGCTTTTCTAAAGCCTGCTCAACCGTCATCACAACGGTTACGCTACAGGCTTCCCCGACTCTTCACCGTCAGAAGGACGGCCACCAGGACGGCTAGAACCGCCAGAATTATCAGCGGCAGGAGGGCGGTTGACATGTCGCCTCCACTCAACAAAAACAGACGCGAGAAAGAGAACAACAGCGACGATCACCGCTGCTGCTAACGTCGGTCGTACCGGCCACTTTTCAACGAAGCCATCCAATGGAATGAAGATTGCGGACAAGACGCTGGCCTCTAGTGAATGGAGCATAGGCCCTCCGTGACCGTCCAGCAACACAGACTTGGCCCACTACCGCCCGGCGGTT
>JACOUA010000068.1 GCA_016178075.1 Acidobacteriota bacterium | reverse complement strand
CGGGTGCCGGATACCTACGCGGTCACGTGGCAGTATGAGAATTTTGTGGCGACGCTGTCGAATGCGATGGTCCCGGGACAGGACGATCCGCGGGAGCTGTACGGCAACTATTTCTTCGGTGATCGCGGCATCCTGCTCGTGAACCGCGTCGGCTACGAGGTCAAGCCGTACCGGCCGGCCACCACGGACCGCGGCGGGCGGGGCCAGACCCCGCAGGGTCCGCCGCCGATCGAGGCGAAGAAGGTCCGCGATCCCTCGGGCATGTCGGAGGTCGCCGACTCGGCTTTCGGGTCGGCCACTCACCGGCACGTGCGCAACTTCCTGGACTCGATCAAATCGCGCCGGAAACCGGTCTGCGATATCGAGATCGGATTCAACTCGACGCTGCCGTGCCTGCTCGCGATCGTGTCGGTCAAGGAGGGCCGCACGGTCAGGTGGAACGGCCGGACCGTACAGACCACATAACACGCTCGCTTCGGCTTGTTAGAAACGGAAGCGGACCTGCACCTGCATGTTGCGCATGGTCTGCGCAGTGGTGGCCGCTCCAAAGCCTGCGGTCCGCGGCGTCACACGCGCCGGATCGATCGAGCCATCGGCGAGCGTCTGTGAATTGCGGATCGTCAGGTCCGTCGGGCTGTTGTACTGGATCTGTGCCTGCCGCCCGGTGATCACGACGGTGTTGAACGCATTGAACAGGTCGAGGCGGAGCTCCAACCGACGGTCCCCGCCGACGCGAATCTCCCGCATCAGCGCGAGGTCGACCGTCCGGTCCGGGCACCCGCGGAGTAGGTGTCGACCGGATTCGAGACCGAGGCTGCCGTAGGTGGGCCCGGTCACCGAGGTCGCGTTGAACTGCGCGTACTGGTTGTCCGAGCAGCCGCTGCCCGGATTGCCGACGTACACGATCCGCGCGCCATAGTCCGGCGAGCCGGTCAGGTTCACGTTCCCGCCGTTGTTGCGGTAGTTGTAGCTCAGGTCGTAGGTGGTGCCCGACCCCGCCGTCAGCACACTGGCAATCTGCCAGTCGTTGATCACCGGTCCGATGACGCGCGCGACACCCGTGCCGTTCGCGGGAAGGTTCGGCAGCTGCCACACCGCGTTGGCCTTCAGGTAGTGCGGGCGCCGATCCAGGTTGCGATTCAGCCGTTCGTACTCGGCTTGATCGGCTCGAATCGAGATCGTCCCGTCGGGCGCGTGCTGGAGACGCTTCTGCAGACCGGTATTGCCGGTGAACGACATCCCCCACGTGTAATTCGCGCCAAAAGAGAACCCGTTCCGAAAGCGGCGGTTCAGCGACACCTGGAGCGAGTGGTACACATCCCAGAACTCCGTCGTGTTCTGATTGATGTTGCTCAAGCCGCGATACGGCCGCAGCAGGTTCGCCGTATACGCCGCAGCGCCCGGCACCGAAGTCGATCCTGCCAGCGTCGGGTCCTGATTCTGTGGCAGATAGGCCGCGCCGAAGTCGACCGCGTTGAGGTTCACGGTGGTGCCGCCCTGGAACGCGCCGAGACGGTTGACGCCGCGATTGCCGACGTAGGAGACGTCGACCGAGGTGGCCCACGGCAGCGCCATCTGCACGCCGCCCTGCCATTGCCACGAGGCGGGAACCTGGGCGTCGTATTGGAAGATGACGAGTGCGGGCACACCGACTGTGCTCAGACCGCTGCCGAGCGTTTGTAGCTGCCCGTTCCGGAGGTCCTGCGACGTGGCGATGGGCGGGTTGCCGGGAATCGAGAACACCGTGTTCCCGTCGGGACGATCGAAGAAAAGCCCGCCGCCGCCGCGGAGCACGATCGTCTGCGTCTCTGTCAGATCGTACGCGACGCCGAAGCGGGGCCCCGCCACCAGCGTCGGCCAGGTGTAGCCGGTCTTCGCAATGCCGTCCCCCGCGCGCCGGATGCCGTTCAGTGGATCGCCGGAGCCCGGAATGGGCGTGCCGATCGCCGCCTGCGTGTTCGCGGCGCCCCCTGCCGTCAGGATCTGATCGGTGCGTGGATCCATCGCGTTGCGCAGATTGCCCGAACAGGTCGCCGCGCCGTTGCTGCAGCCGGCCACGTAGAGGACAGGCGCCCGGGACGCGGCCCAGCGCTCGGGGAAGAAGTTCGACATCTGCTGGAACTGGTCGTACTGGGGCTGCTGGCGCGTGAACCGCACGCCGTAGTCGACCGACAGCCGGCCGTTCACTTTCCAGTTGTCCTGCAGGTAGAACTCGGTGTTGTTGTAGATCATGCTGCCTTCGATGAACTGCGACGCCTGCAGGTACTGCGTGAAGACGCCGACCGCCGCGTTGGCGAACCCGAAGCCGGTGTCCAGCGCGTTGTTCGTGTCGTTTCCGAAATTGACGTACCCCTGGAACGTGAGATTCGCCACGCCGCCCGCGCCGGTGTTTTGCGCCTTGAAGCTGTGGTTGTTGTAGAAGCCGCCTTTGAACGTATGGCGGCCCATGACTTTCGTCAGGCTGATCGCCACGTCCTGTGTCCGGTTGATGTTCAGCCAGCCGGGATAGCGCTGGTTGGGCGGCGCGGAGCCGATGCGATTTCCCCACCCGAAGACCGGCGGAAGATTGAAGCGCGTGCCGTCCCAGAAAGGCGGCTGCACGGCCTGCATCACCTGGAAGGCGTAGTACCGTGGATTCACGACGCCGGCGTCGGGATACAGCAGCGGAAAGTTCGCGAGGCCATTGAGGCGGCTCGAGGAGTCGTTGATCAGGATGCCGCCTTCATTGCCTCCCGTCAGCTCGTTCCGGATGAACCCATAAGTGCCCTCGATGAAGGTCGTCGGGTTCATCGTGTAGTCCACCGTCACGCCGTAGTTCGTGATGAACGGATACGGCGTCTTCACATCGGTGAACCCCTGAATGAACCCGGGGGTCACGAGGCGACGGGCACGCTGCCCGGAGTACTTCCACGTCAACCGCAGCGCCGACGACATCTGATAGTCGAGACGGAGCGCCGGCTGCTGCGTGAGGTTTTCGACCCGCGGCAGCTCCGGGAACCCCTCGCCGCCGATCTGGTAATTGTAGGTGGTGTTGATCTTCTGCGTGGTGTTGGGCAGCGGGTACCGGCTGAGGATCCCGAGGCCCAGTTGATACAGACGCTCGGCCGGAATCCTGCCGATGACGCCGCCAGCCTGGAAGCAGCCTGCCGTGTTGTTCGCGTTACAAGGGAGGGTGGAGAGCGGATCCTTGATGTAGGGGTTCAGCACGCCGGTCGACTCGCCATTCGTGTTCGTGCCCAGCGTCTGCGAGAAGTCGCCGGCGCGCTCGAGGGCCGTCGGCACCCGGAGCCGGATCGGGTTTCCGTTGTTGATGGGATTGTTCCTGGGACGATACTCGTGAGCATAGAAGAAGAACAGCTTGTTGTTCCCTCCCGCTTTGCCCACCGGGCCGCCGATCGTGTAGCCGGAGTCCCTCTCCGCGGTGACCGGTTTGGGGTCCCCGTTCCTCGAGTTCACCCAGCTGTTGGCGTTCCAGGCCGAATTGCGTTCGACGTCGTAGACCGACCCGCGGAATCGGTTCGTGCCGCTCTTGGTCACGGCGGTAATCTGGAGGCCGCTCGACCGGCCATACTCGGCCTGATAGCCCTGCGTGAGGATCTTGACCTCGCCGATCGACTCGACGTTCATCGGGAGCATCACGCCGTTGTTCCCCGTGTCCATCGCCGAGATGCCGTCCATCATGATGTTGTTCTGACCGGCGCCGCCGAGACGGGTGCCGCCGGCCGACGCGCCCCCCGACACGACGCCGGGGGTGAAGGCGGTGAGGCTGGTGAAGTTCGCGCGGTTGATGGGTAGGTTCTCGATCTGCTCGGTCGTGATGGCGAACGATCGCTCGCCGCTCGACGCCTGGACCAGCGGGGATTCGGCGGTCACGGTGACGATTTCCTGCGTGCCGCCCGGCTCCAGTGCCAGGACCGGGACCGAGACGCGCTCGCCGGCGCTCACCACCACACCCGCGCGCGTGAGCGTCCGAAACCCGTCCATCGTCACTTCGACCGTGTAGGTATCGGGCGGGGTGTTCGGGAACACATAGTCCCCGGTCGGATTGGTCACCGCGGGCACCGACCGCGTGCGCCGCGCTTCGCTGATGAGGACAACCGTCGCGCCGGGGACGACCCCGCCCTGACTATCCTTGATGGTGCCCGACACCGTCCCTGTCGTGATCTGCGCGCTCGCCGGCACCGGGCCGAGGCACAGCGCGATCGCCGCCACCGCGAGCAAACAGAACAACCGGACCCGCATGGTTCCTCCTGTCAGCGCACGGTCGATCGGACACGGGTCGTCTTTGAGACCCGCCGGACAGTCACGACTGCAACGAGGCGCCGATGATAGCAGATTAGGGGTCGGCCGTTGGGGATCGCAGGAGGCTTGTCGTACCCGTCCTTGCGCGCTACCATTCGGCCCGGTGCCGTGAGGGCGGCCGGCGGTCCGCATCAAGGATTCAACCCGCCCCCTGCCGTTCTTACATCACCTTCTGTTCCTGGGGCCACTGGGACGCCGAGGTCACCCCACTGCACCTTGCATTGGGAGGCATCCATGCTTCTGAGCCGACGCGATTTTGTGAAGCACGCTACATGGGCTGCCGTCACCGCGCCGCCGCTCGCTCACGCGGCGGCCGCAGCTCCCTTGCCAATCAGAGTCGGGATGACCGACTGGAACCTCGGAAAACGAGGGGACGTCACCAAGGTCGCTCTGGCGCGTCAGATCGGCCTCGATGGGATTCAGGTGAGCTTGACCTTCCCGACCGACGACGGCCCTCATCTTCGCGATCTGAAGGTTCAGGCGCAATTCAAACAAGCGGCACTCGACAACGGGATCCAGATCTGTTCGCTGGCCATAGGCTCGCCAGGAAAGTCGCGGCTTCCGCTTCACACGAATCCGGCCGCCGCCATCCTGCTGGTCGAAGCCATCGAGGTCGCGCAAAATATCGGAACGAACAATATCCTGCTCCCGATCCTGGGAGATAGCCACATCAACATGAAGGACCAGCGTGAGGTCGATACGTTTGTCGCGATGATGAAAGAGGTCGCCCGCTACGCCGAGAGGGCGGGAGTCGTTGTCGCGATCGAAGACTGGATTTCGGCCGAGGACAACATTCGATTGCTCGACGCGATCGGGTCCGATTTTGTCGGCGTGTATTACGACGCGCGCAATATCAAGTCCCGCGTCCACGATCCATACGGCGAACCGACGCGTCTCGGCAGGCGGATCCACCAGGTTCATGTCAAGAATGGGTCGAAGCTGATGCGCGAGACCGACATCCTCGAATGGCCTCGGCTTGCGCAAGAGTTTTTCGAGATTCGTTATCGCGGTTGGTACGTGTTGGAGACCGAAGCGCCTTCGAAGGATCTGATCGCCGACACCAGGGCCAACATCGAGTACGTGCGCACGACCTTCAAGATGCCGCCGGCTTGATCAGGACGAAGCCAGGCGACAAGGAGAACGACATGAAGAAGAGGGCACAACGTTGGCTCACACGGCGGCAATTTGTCGGTGGGGCTCTGGCAGCCGCCGGAGCCGCGGTCGGTGCGCCGGCGATTCTGCGTGCGCAAAACCTGAACAACAAATTGAACATCGCGATGATTGGCGCAGGCGGTCGCGGCGCCGCGAATCTCAACGGCGTCGCATCGGAGAACATCGTCGCGTTGTGCGACGTGGACGCCAACGCGCTGGAGAAAAGCGGCGCAAAGTATCCACAGGCGAAGAGGTTCGTCGACTTCCGGAAGATGTTCGACAACCGAGGGACTTCGACGCGGTCGTGGTCAGCACCTGCGAGCACACCCACGTCGTTGCGACGATGCTGGCGCTCAAGGCTGGGAAGCATGTCTATTGCGAGAAGCCGCTCACCTACAACATCTGGGAAGCCCGGCTGGTTCGCGAGACGGCATCGAAACTGAACCTGGCGACGCAGATGGGCAATCAGGGGCACGCGTCCAATAACCACCGCCGCGTCAAGGAACTGATACAGAGCGGCGCGATTGGTCCGGTTCGTGAAGTTCACGTGTGGGTGAACCGCGCCTGGGGCTTTCAAAGCGAGGAAGCGGCGACGCGGAACAAGGACATCGTGTTCGTCACGGAGCGGCCGAAGGAAACCGTGCCGGTGCCGCCGCGACTGGACTGGGATCTGTGGCTCGGTCCCGCGCCCGCGCGGCCGTTTCATTCGGTGTACGTCCCCGGGCCCAAGTGGTATCGCTGGTGGGACTTCGGCAACGGCACGATGAGCGATCTTGGCAGCCACCGGAACGACCTCGCGTTTTACGCACTGAATATCAGAGCGCCACTGACCGTCGAGGCGTTCGCCGATGGCCCTGCGCACCCGGAGATCGCGCCCGCGACGATGAAAGTGGTCTATGAGTACGCCGCGGGCGGCGAGAGGCCGCCACTCGAACTGACTTGGTACCAAGGGGAGGCCAGGCCGAAGATCTGGACCGATGGCGGCATTCCGCAGTGGCCCGATGCGCAATTGTTCGTTGGCGACCACGGCATGATTTTGTCGAACAGGGATAACCACATGCTGCTGCCCGAGCAGGACTTCGAAGGGTTCGTGCGCCCCCCGGAGACCATTCCCAATTCGCCCGGTCATTATGCGGAATGGATTGAGGCATGCAAAGGCGCGGCGCCTTCACTCGCGAACTTCGACTATGCCGGATGGACGACCGAGGCGAATCACCTCGGGAACGTCGCGTATCGAGTCGGCAAGAAACTCTACTGGGACGCGGCGGCGATGAAGGCGAGCAATGCGCCGAAGGCGGACCAATTCATACGCCGCGAGTATCGCAAGGGATGGGAGGGGATCCTATCCTGAGTGGATCGATGCGAGTAGGGCGGTTGGCCGTCCCGACCATTCAAATCGAGCGTGTGAGCATAATTGCGGTATCAGATGCCAGGCGGCCGCCAGGCCCGCGTGATTCAGCGGATCCTGCGGCGCCTCGGCCTCCCCACGGAGATTCTCGAGCTCGATCCAGCGGCGCGCCAGTAAGCCCGCTGGTGTTCAGCGCGGTATCGCCTTCTCATAGACGGCCAGCAGCGTGGGCGTCCGGCATCGCAGACGAACCCCGCCGCCGTGCCGAGCGCTCAGTTCCTGATGCGCTCGTTCCAGGTCCGCGGACGGCGGAATGACCTGCTTCGTGCGCCTGCGCTCGCCAAGCATTGATGTCATCTCCGCCACGCTGTCCCAATAGAACGCAAAATCGAACGTGGTTTTGCGACGTGACACAAACCATCCGTGGTCGACGCTCTGGCGTATCGCATCGTCGGCCGCGGCGTCGTCGGCCATCATCCCCGTGCCGTCTACTTCTCCTATTTGGACGAGTGCCTCGGCACTGACGGCCTCGACCGGGCATTGCGAGGAAAGTGGGCGCACGTCCACAAGCGTCCCATGCTCCGCAAGAACCCGCCAGAGACCGCGCAGGGCATGAACCATGCCCTCGTGTGGCAGTCATCACAAGGACCACGCGAGGACGGCGATGTCGAAGGTGGCGCTCCGAAACGGCAACGCCAATGCCGTTGCCTGCACGAAGCTGACGCGTCTTCGAAGAGACGCGGGACAGTCGCGACGCGCCAAGGTCAGCTGCGTCGCGTCGGGCTCGATGCCGACGACAGATGCCGAGACCATCGCATAGCGAAACGCAAGGCGACCGTCTCCCGAGCCCACCTCCAGCACCCGCGCCTGGTTGAACGGTGCAGCCTCGAAGAGCGCAGTGGACTCCGCGCCGCCCGGATCGAGCTCAGTCGCCATCCTGCATTTCCAGAAAGGTGCGATCCACCTAGCCGCGCGTCGCGCGGCCCGGCTACTTCACGCGTGAGTGAGAGTCCCGCGTCGTTGTTCGAATTCTGGGCACAAAGCGCCCCGTGCGCTCCATGTATGCTCGATAGGACTCGCCAAAACGCGCGAGCAAGTGCTTTTCTTCCGTTCTCGTGCGGACGATCATCAGGGTGAACGCCAAACCGCCGGTCAAGAAAAGGAACCAGTTGGCCGCGGTCAACGAATTCGCCAGGATGGCCAACCCCACGGCGTCGTAGAAGGGGTGACGAACCCAGCGGTACGGGCCGCTGGTGACGAGCGTGTGCTCTCGCCTGGTGACGACTGTGTCCGTGAGGTTCGGCCCCAGGTTGCGAACGGTCCAGATCAGCAGGCCGGCGGCCGGGACACCCAAGCCGGCTCCGATCCACCGCAGCCATGCTGACAAACGGACCGACGACCATGCCATCGATGACGGATTGATCGTGAACGCGAGGAGTGCCAGCATCGCGGCCACGCCAACGGGTCGCAACGTGAACAGGATGAAGCGGCCTTCCTGCCACCGATCGAGTTTTTCACGTGTCGCCTGTGATCTGAGGCGGTGGTAGGCCATGACTGGAAAGACAATCATGGCGCCAACGATGAGGACGATCTGGAACGTCCGATCGTCGTTCATGGACGATTCTCCTCCATGGTCTTGCCACTCCTTCACCGGCCGGAGCCAAAGCGGGTGCACCAGATCTGGCCCTCGACGAGGGTTCCGGCGCGACGGCACCTAGCGGTTGGTGGATTCTAGAAGGCCAAGAGACTATGATAGAAATGATTTTATTAAGGTAAAAGCTATGCGGAACCGGCATAGGACGAGCCTGCCCGACATGGACTTCAGGCACCTGCGAACATTTCTGACGCTTGCGCGGCTCGGGAACTTTTCGCAGACAGGCCAGCACGTGGGCCTCTCACAGTCGGCCGTTTCGCGTCACATCCGTGCGCTGGAGGACACGCTCGGCCTGCCTCTGTTCCAACGCCTTGGACGACGTGCGGTCTTGACGTCAGCCGGCCAGACGCTGCGGACCCGCTTGGAGACCATCATGCGCGAGACTGAAGCGGTGCCGCGCGTGATCAGGGACCTTGCCGAGGGAGTGCAGGGTGATATCCGGATTGGCGCGTCGATCACGGCCGCGCACGCCGTCTTGCCGGCGCTCCTCGGCGCGTACCGGCGCCGGTACCCAAAAGTCGCGCTGGCGTTGCAGCCGGGTAATAGCGCGGATGTGCTCGAAACCCTGGCGCGTGGGGAGATCGATCTCGCCTTCGTCGGCTCCGACGCGCTGCCGCCGGGAACCAGCGTTGTGGCTGAGATCCCTGACCAGGTCCTGTTCATCGCGCCGCCTGCACATCCCCTTGCAGGCAGGCGCCTGAGATCGGCGGATCTGGCGGGCTGCGATTTCATTCAGCGCGATGCTCCATCGGACACACGTGCGCTGGTCGGTCGGTGGTTTCAGGCGGAACGAGTGGAACCCCGAACGGTGATGGAGGTTGGGTGACCGGAGATCATCAAGCGCCTGGTAGGCGCCGGCATGGGATTATCCGCCCTGTCGCACCGGCTGGTCAGGGAGGAGATGGCGCGCGGACTGCTGAAACCCGTGAAGGTTGCGGGGTGGCCGCTTCTCAGACAAATCCGGATCGTGCGGTTGAAGGACGCGTTCGTCTTGAAGGCGGCCCACCATTTCCTCCAGTTGGCGCGCAAGAGAATCCCTGAGATCCGTTTCGTCGAAGTCATCGAGGCTGCTCTCCCAGATTCTCAACGGGCGATTCGCAGTAACGGCGGATAAGGCATAGGCAAGGTGGAATGTTGGTGAGCCGAACTTTCGCCAGTTGGAACCGAATCGCGGCCGAGCTGCGACGGATCGAGGCCCTACGGCTGTCGGCGTAGGCGCGATGGGCTTTACCTGAATGGTGGGAATTCATTCTTCTCCGCCCCCGGAGGCAGAATGCGCCATTTCCCCATTCGGACGGGCACCCGACGCTCGAACAGGACGAAGTCGGCATCGTCGACGGCAACCTGCTCGCCAGGGGGCGCCTCAGCGTACTCGCGGACTTCCTTGATCAGCTTGGCCGCTGACTCACGCGGTGTCTTCGTCTTGTCGCGAAGGCGCCAACCAGGTAGGAATCTATCGACCAATCTGGTCGTCAGGAAGCTCGTGTCGTCGGGTGGTTCTGAAGCGAACCGCATGACCCCCTCTTCCAGAACATCCGGCGGCAAAGCGGAGTAATGCGCGTCGAGGCGGCGCATCTCCTCTTTGAGGTCGCCGCCCCATACAAACTCCTGGTCCTCACGAAGGAACAAACGAGCGATTCTCGCGTGGAGCTTGTCGTTGGACGTGAACACCATACGGCCATTGTCTTGGCTTCAGCCAGCGACTTTGGCTTGCCAACACGCTCCACAAACGGTCGGAACGTGCGATACGTACCTTCAAGGTCGAGAGCGGCCAATGCGTCGCGCCACCCTTTGGCGTGCCGGCGCTCAACTTCCTCAAACTGACCATCCTGCCACCGGTTGAGTGCGTCAAGCTCGGGACCTTGCCTGTAGACGAGCCCTCTTCTGTCCTTCACGCGAACTGGCCGGCCGCCATCAATTGCCGGGAATCCTCGGTCGACCGGAATCTCTTCGCCCGTGAGTTCGGCGAGGCAGATTCGCAGATGATGGACGTTCGCATCAGCGGTCATGCCGGCAGTCCGATACGCGATGCTGCCGACCACGCGCTCCGGCGTGCGGCCTTCCGCCACGTGTTTCTCAAGGTCTGCCAGAGTCTCGACGAAGAAGATCGGCGTGAGATTGATTCTGTAGAAGTGGCCGAACAGGCATGCCTCATCGACGTTCAGCAGTTCCAGTGCAGACTTGTCGAAGATGGTGATCGGGCCAACGCTCATAACGAATGATGCTGTGAGCTCTACTCAGGACTCGGGCCTCGTCGAGCCGTCGGATTGAGAGCGGCTAACCTGCTCCAGTCTCCGGCCGCACTCGGACGGACCGGTCGCACGCGGACTCGTTCGGGCTGATTCGCTTGTGCTCCATCCCGCGCACGCCCCAAGGCGCTCGCTTCGTCACTGAACCGATCAGGTCGTCACCTCCTCCTGCGAACGACAGGCCAGGGCGTTCAATGGTCAGCTTTTGATGGACATCGGATTTGGGAATCATAGAAACTTCCTGAGGTACGCGACAGCATCGGCGCGGTCATGGAAGACGCCTCCGACGATGTCGCCGTTGTTGTACCGGACTTGCACATCGACCTTCAGAGCTGGGGCATCTGTAACTGCGGTTGCTGCGTAGCCCTCGATGTACTCGATCGCGTCAACGATCGTCGTGAGGTCCTGCCCGCGGCCGTGCAGCACCGTAACCGTCACATGCTGGATCTGACGTGAAAGCTTCCCGTTCAAGGCGTCGACAAAGGCTGCAGTTTGCGCTTTCGCGAGTTCGACGAGCGCGACGCTCACTTTTGATCGGTCTGCAGCCGACAGTTTCGTCCATTTGTCGACTTTTTCTTGAAAGTCGACGTCGGTGGTCTCCTCTTCACACGAAGCGTCGATGCCAACGTGGTCAAACGCATTGAGCACGTCCTCGTACGGAACGTAGATGATGTCAAAGCCACGCGATCGAAGCTGCGTCAGCGAATTGCCCGTGAACTCGCCGGCGAGAATCGCGCCACGAAATGGGTGTAGGTAGCTGTAGGTATCGCCGAGGGGTACGATGGCCCCTTCAATCTCCTGGGCCTTGTTCCTCGAATGCTTGGTGTAACGGCGGAACGCCGTCTCAATGAACGCGACAGGGAGGCCGAGGGTGGCTTCTGTACCGCCCCGTTCCAGAACGTAGTCAAGCAAATGGGCGTTTCCGTACTGGTCGGTCCACGATACAGTCAGACCGCTACGCGCAGGTCGCTTGCGCTTGTAGTCGAAGTACAGACCGTGGGCATCGGCGACCTGTTGGAAGACCGGTCGAAACGCCTCCTCCAGAACGTCCCCAATGATTTGACCCCATCGATGGGCCGGTGACTTCGCCATCTAGCCGCTCACCCACAAGCGGCCTTCGCACAGTGGCACACGATGCTTGCGGTTCTTCCACTTGGTGTTTCGATCTCGGGTTTTCTCGAATCGAAGGGCGTGGAACCCGGCGGCTTCTGCCAGCGCGCTCGTCCACTCGACAACGGGAACGTAGACACCGTAAGGTGCGGAATCTCCGATCACGAAGCACACCTGGCTACCGGAGCGACAGACGCGCCGAAGCGCGTGCCACACCTGTCCGATGTCGGCGAAGTAAGAGGCGATCATCAAGTGGTAATTCTTACGTCCACCCTTGTCCATTCGCACCCTGCCGAGTTCATTGCAGACTTGCGTTACTTCGGCCCTAACCGGATTCAGTTCCGGGCGCGCCAGCGCGGTTTCGATATCAAGAGTGCGTTCGGACCAATGTTGCGAACACGACGTGATCAGGTACTTGCGAACGGTTTCGTGTAGGTCGCCCCATCCGGCAATCTCTCCCATGAAGCACATCTCGAGACGGGTTGCGTCGGCATAGTCGTAGTTGTTCGGGTACGGTGGTGACGTGATAACCGCATCGACAGCCACGTCAGGCACCCCCTCGCAGGTTCGCGCATCGCCACGAATCAGAGTGGGACGTGGACCTGAGACGTCCCGCGATGTGCGCATGTCTGCTGCGACGGCTCGTACCATGCGGTCGAACGCGGCGAACGCCTCGACCGGCGACCGCTTCCGCTTTTGGGGTAAGACGTACTGCCACGGGGCCGTACCCACGTGCGACACCTGCCGTAGGATGCCGACTAACGCAAGCCACGTCAGCTGTGATGCTGGGGAATCGTCCGCGTGTCGCATCCAAGCCTGGCGCAGCGAATCGAGCGACCGGAGCGCAGAATCATTGAAACACTTCCGAATCAAAGGCGGATAGCCATCGACAGACGCCGGCAACGCGCGAGCTTCACCGCGAATCGCAGAGGCAGTCTCCAGGAAGGCGTCGGGATCGGCACGGTGCTGCAGCTTCGCAGCTGCGATCCGTGCCACGAAGCTGTGCGCCTCGATGCCGTAGCTGCTCGCACCGCGCCGTTCCGCCGCTAGGAGCATTGTGCCCGAGCCGGCGAATGGGTCGAGCACGGTCTTGGCACCGAGCCCCGCTATCGTGTCCTCCGCCCACTGTGCAGAAAACCCTGCGCTGAAACGAAACCAACGATGCACCGGCAGTTTCATGTTGTCCACGAAGGTAGTCGTGGATGCCGGCACCGGATCAGGGTCGATGTCTGGGAACAACGGCTGCTGTAAAGCGCTCAGGGTCACTATATCTTTTGTCCCGAATTGAACGGATGCGAGCCGTGCCGAGGCGATTCCGACAATTATCTCACGCTGAAAACGCGAGCCCCGGGGATTCGTCAGCGACCAAGAGTGTCTTCTCAGAACGGGGGGGTGGAATGCCTTTTCTGCCCCTGGTCGGCCTGGTCTGAAATCGACTTCGCGGGTTGAAAAGTGGGAGGAGACAGGGGCGGAGACGCCCGGGCGGTCTCCTCCCCCTACATGCTCGAATTGCTGCGCTGTGGTGGACGAGACACGGGAAGAAGACCCAGGGCGCACTCTTCCCCCCTTTAGCGCTTCGTCCAAAGCATTGCTGCTGCCAGTATCATGAAGTGTCGGCGAGGCTTACGTCGCCGGTACTCCAACATCCCCTTAAACTTGCGAATTCGGGGACCAAGAACGCAGATGTCGTCGCGCGGCGTTCTTCGCCGCGCCCAATTGCGAGTCCCGGATAGCAGCCGGGACGTGAGCGACCCCCCTCTGCGGTCCCGTGTGCCGTCCCGGGGCCCTTCAGGAGGGTCGCTCACGTCCCGGCTGGGCGTCTGGTTCCGTGCGCGAATGGACGCGCATACCGCCGGGAACAACGTGGGATTTGACGTAGAAGATCGCGGGGAAGATCTGAGTAGAAAGCACGATGCAATTCCGCGAGTTGCTCGCGACGCGACGCCACGACGAGGAGCGCCGGAATGCACCGTGTTCGGTCGGCCATCACGCGCCAGATTTTGGCGCTCTGCTCGACGCCGTCAATGCCTCGGTGCTGCGCACCGACCGCGGCGATATGTGGCGCGGCTTCGGGCATTGACCGCGTCTCCGCCGAGCGCGCCGTCTAGGCTCTTACGTGATGGCCGGGGCCGGTGAGTGAATGGCTGACGTTGACGCCGAATTTGTGGTGAGCGTATCCTGCGGGTATCTCGTTGGTGTCGGCCATGACACCCTCTCCGCATTGCCCAATGCGGAGCGCGCTGCGGTCAGCGTCCCATTGATCCTGATCG
>JACOUA010000067.1 GCA_016178075.1 Acidobacteriota bacterium | reverse complement strand
AAGAGGATGTAGCGGCGGATCCAATGGACGTACGCCTCCTCGGTGCGCCGGCTGTAATGACGGGTGCGGATCGCGTCACGCACTCGATCGAGCAACCTGGGAGGTCTCGCGTCCATCGCTGGTCGCCACGCCAGCATAGTGCCAACCTGTAGACATCACACGTCCCAGTGAAATCGAGCAAATCTCACCGTCTGATATGACGAAGGTTGAAAAAACTGCAACGTCCTGCGCACGCTGGTCAGCAGAATCTGCAGACCAAGGGGAGCCGTTGGACGTGCGCCCAGGGGCTTGACGCACGGCACGCGTCGCTAGTGTCCCGACTCAGTCATTCGTGGCATAACTCCCGGGCGGGGCATCCCGCCTAGCTGCGTTGCTCCTTCCTTACATATCCCCGATATGCTCGGTCGTCGCGCCTTGCCAGTCGGGCTCTCCTTCTGCGACCGCCAGTACGGCCACGCGTCCGCCATCTTTTGCAGCGTGTCGATCCACTTCAGGCAGTACTCGGCGGCGGGACGGCTTCTCACGGGCTGGGTCCCGACCAGGACCCACACGGGGTTCGTGAAGGCCTGCGCGTACGAGGCGTCGAGCGGGAAGCGCTCCGCCGGGGCCCCTTCGGCGCGAAGGTGATACCAGCCGCTGCGGGAGACCTTCAGGGATCGTTTGAACGTCGCGCTCCGACGATCCTGATTGAGCGGGATTTCTTCGACCACCTCGCCATTGAACACGAGCAGGACCTTCTCGAGCGGTGTGATGGAGCGAACATGTCCTTCCACGTCGACCGCGCCGCCGCCCGCGGCCAGATGCGTTGGCTCGCCGGGCATCGCGCCGTTCACCGTGAGCTCCACGAGAGGCCCGGTGGTCACGAAGGCCTTGCCCGCGCGCAGCCCCTCGAACCATGCGTCCATCTTGAGCCCGCGCGCGCCAGTGTAGACGTAGGTGCGCACCGAGCCCACCAGCTTGCTCTCGTGCATACTGCTGATGGAGTCCTCCCCGCCGACACCGGTCACTCTCAGACCGTTGTTCAGGACGGCGTACCACGGCTGGAAGCTGCCGCGCCCAGCGCCCGACCACTCCACCGCGTCAGTCGTCCCGAGCGCGGCGTCGACGATGAAGCCCTTGCCGCCGCCGAGGCCGGCCGTGAGGGGATCGCGCTCGCCACCGAACGCGTGGACGTACCCAACGGTCGCCCCCTGCCGCTTCGCCTTTCGGAACATGTCGGTGTTGCTGGGATACAGGCTCTCGATCCCCGTGCCTTCGTAGCCCGTGGTGAACGGCGAGATCAGGTGGTCTTTCATCCCGAACATGAACACGTGGCCGTAAAACGGCGGGCGGTATTCCTGGCCGACCACCAGCACCCGCTCGGGCGTCGACAGGGGGTGAGGGCCCCCACCTTTCACGAAGTACTGGTAGTCGAGAATCCTGTTGTCCTTGTTCGCGATCTGCTCGTTGACGATGTCCATGTCCTCCGAGCCAGCCATCATCAAGAGGTTCTCGAGCGTGTTGTGCAGGTTGCCCGCGTAGTTCATGTGCACGTGTGTGGACCCGTTGTACCAGCCCTTGTCCGACATGTCCGTCAGCCGGTCCAGCGTGACGGTGACATTCGCCACCTCGTTCGCGCGGATCTCCACCTCGGCTCGCCCGGGCCGGAACTCGAACCCCTTCACCACGTCCAGCGTCAGCTTCCCGGCCGGAACCTGGAGCGTGAACGGTCCGGGCGTGTGGAACAGGTTGTCCCCGGCGCCGCTGATCCGTGCGTAGGCGTCGTGGGGCGCGTAGAACTTCCCATCGGCGGCGCGAAGGTGAAGGCGGGCGGCGGTGGGATGGGCGGTCTCGGCGTCGATGACCCGTACCGATAGGACGCCCATGGGCCGCTTCCAGCGCCGCTCGGCGATTGGCACGGTCCGCTGTTCCCCGCCGTAGGTCTCGAGCAGCGCGAGCTGCGGCAGCCCGCCGTCATTGGAGATGTAGGCGATCCACTCGCCGTCGGGTGACCAGCGCGGTTGAAACGCGTCGTGCGAAAAGAAGGTCAGCTTGTAGGGCTCGCCACCGTTGGTGGGCTGCACGTACAGGTTGTTGTATTGATCCGCGGCGCCCCGCGTCGACGTGTAGACGAAACGCTTGCCGTCGATCGACACGTCCGGCCGCGTGCGGTACAACGTCTGCTCGGCGAGCACCGTCGTCGCCTTCTCGATCCCCTCGGCGGTCGCTGGGACGCGCAGCACGTTGCCTGACCCCAGCGGGATGTTGCGGTTGGACACGATCAGGAGCTCCTGGCCATCCGGCATCCAGGCCGGCATCAGGTGCATGTCCCACTCGCCGAAATACAAACGGTCCTTCCCGTAGCTGTGGTCCTTTGTAACGGCGATTTCGGGGCCCGCCCACCGACCATCCCTGATCGGGCGGATGTAGACGTTGAAGTATCCGTTCGGTCGTGTCGACACGTAGGCCAGGCGCGTGCCGTCGGGCGAGAAGGTCGGGTCGGTGTAGATGTGCGCGTCGGTCGTCAGCGCCGCTGTTTGGCCGGTAGCGACGTTGAGGATCTCCAACTGAATCGTCTTCCCGCCATCGTCCGCGGTGTAGGCGAGCCACTTCCCATCCGGAGACCACGCGGGTGACGAGTGGTACTTGTTGCTCGACGTCATCTCGTAGGCGATCCCGGTCGCGGGATCGACCTTCCAGATCGATCCGCTCATGGCGACGGCAATCCACTTTCCATCGGGTGACCAGGCCGGCGCCCACGGGGTGGAGCTGGGCGCCGGCGGAAAGTAGAAGTTGAACATGTAGTTGCCGCCGTGCCTCGACGGCGCGTAGCGGGCATCGGCGTCGCGGGCCGGCTGCACGGCCGGGGGACGAGTGACTTGGGCAGCGGGGGAGGCGCCGACGACGAGCGCCGCTGCGGCCCCAAACGCGAGCACGCGTTGGAAGGTGCTCATCAGAACCCTACCCGGAAGGCGAGCTGCAACACGCGCGGCAGATAGGCGTTCAGCAGGCTCTGCGCGGGGTTGCCGAAGGTGACCGTGTTCACCACCCCGTTATACGCACCGTAGTTGGCGTGGTTGAAGAGGTTGAACACCTCTGCGATCCCGGTGATCTTCACGTCCCTCGCGATCTTGAAATCCTTCGCGATCCGGATGTCGACCTTGTGAAGCGGCAGCCCCTGGAGCGCGTTGCGCGGCACCACGGAGTTCCGTTCGATCACGTCCGGACCGTCGAAGCGAGCGCGGACGCTTTCCGCGATCGTCACGGGCGCACCGGTATGTAGGCGGTTTTGGCCCCCCGCCCCGAACGGGTTGCCGGAGATCGTCGTGGTGAAGTAGTTCCCCGAGCCGTAGAAATACGCGCCCGACGCGGAGAAACCCCAGGGAAGCTGATAGATGCCCGTCAGTCGCAGCGTGTGCCGCTGGAACTCGGTCGACCGGGCCCATTCCGCCTCGGGATCGAACGTGTTGTTGCCCTGGGACTGAAATCCGGTCGTGTTGTCGTGCATGAAGAGCATCAGCGTGTAGGCGGCGCTGGCCTGGAAGTTGTTGCGGTATCGCCGCGTCAGGGCGCTGGAAATCGCCGCGTAGTCGGCCCGGCCGCGCGATTCCAGCCACTGAATCAGCGTGAACTTCGGGTCGGGACGCCCGGCCGCGCTGGGATTCAGGTTGTACCCGTTCGCCGGGTTGAGGAACAGGTTCGGATCGCGCTGGCGCGCGAAGTTGTACCCCTTCCAGTGCGTGAGATCGGCCTCGACCGACATCACCTGTCCGATTTGTTTCTGGAAGCCGAGGATGCTCTGCCAGGTGTAGGGCATCTGGTAATCGTGGGCGATCACACGCGGCGACTGCGCGGGAAGCGGCGCGCGACCCGAGATGAAGTCCTGCGCCGTCAGACCGCGGGTCGGGTTCCCCACGAACCCGGGCTGGCGATCGTTCGGGAACGAGTTCACGAGAATCCGCTGCCCGTTGAACGACTGCTGGCTGAAGGTCGTGTTGGAATCCGGGATCGAATAGTAGAGCCCGGATCCGCCGCGGATCACGAAGTCGTTGTTGCCGGTGACGTTCCAGGTGAAGCCGCCCCGCGGCGCGACGTTGTTGTGATCCCGGATGTCGCTTCGATACAACGGCTGCCCCACCGTCAGCGCGACGTCCAGCATCTGGTTGCCGCCGCGCGGCTCCCACGGCACGGTCGTCGTGACGTGCGGCGGCGCCGTCGCCCCGTAGTCGTCGTCCCAGCGCACGCCGTAGTTGACCGTGAAGCGGCTGCCGAGCGCCCACGTGTCGCCGAACCAGATCGCCCACGTCGGCCGCGGGATGTCGATCGTCCAGTCGCCGAAGTTCTGGTCGTAGCGCTGAACGAAGGCGTCCAGACCGCTCACGTCCCATCGCGAGGGATCGTTCCATGCGTCGGCGGGAAAGCGCCGGGCCAGATCGGTCGGGATCACGTTGAAGACGAACTCCCCGCGCGAGAGCAGCTGCCACTGGCCGGTGTCGTGCCAGCGCAGGAACTCGCCGCCGAGCTTGAAATCATGAGCGCTCCGGTGCCAGTTGAGGTCGTACCGGGCGCTATAGGTGTTCTGGAAAAACTCCTGAGGATAGTTCCGGCGACCGCCGATCGGCATGCCGGGAATCGCATAGTTTGGCGAGTTGGCCAGCGCCTCGACCGCCAGCAGATTCTTCCAGTCGAAATGGGTGTACCCGATCTTCAGCTCCTGGAGCATGGAGTCGCTCAGGACCCGCGCCCAGGTGCCGACGATGTTGACGGCCTTGCGGGTGCGGTTGGCGGCCTGCGAGGGGTGCTCGGTCCCGCTCACCTGGGTAAACGGGTTCTGCCAGTCCCAGTAAGAGGCCCGACCGGTCAGATGATCCCGCGCGCTCCACTGGTGATCCACGCGCCCCAGAAAACTTGTCTGCGTCAGTTTCGTGTCGAACGAGAAGCTCTGTCCGGCGAGCAGCGGCGGCTGCGTGAAGATGGTGTTCGGTTCGCGCTCGTACTCGTACGACAGGAAATAATGGAGCTTGTCGCGGACGAGCGGCCCGCCAATCGTGCCGCCCACCTGCTGGTTCGAGTACGGCAGGACGCGATTCGCCACGAAGTCCTTCTCGTTGAAACGAGCGTCGCGGAAGAAGCCGTAGAAGCTCCCGTTGATGTTGTTCGTGCCCGAGCGGGAGATCGCCTGCACTTGAATGCCGAGCGATCGCCCCTGCGTGATGTCGAACAGATTCGTGATGACCTGGAATTCCGCGATCGCCTCGCGGCTGAAGCGCGGCTGACCGAACCCCGAGCCCGCCACCTGCTGCGTGATTTCCTGGCCGTCCAGATTGAGTTGGAACTGGCGATCGCGCACGCCGGGCTGGTTGTCCACGGCGTTGGCCGTGATGCCTTTGACGATCATCGCCAGCTCCATCCAATTGCGCCCCTGGAGCGGCAGCTCCTCCATCTGCCGGCGATCGATGTTGCCTGACACTTGGGACGAGCGCGTGTCCACGAGCGGCGCCTCGCCGGTGACGGTCAGGGTCTCATTCACCGTCGCAACCTGCAGCGTGAACGGCACCGTCCGGTTCTGTCCCACGAGCAGTTCAACCTGGGGAAACACCACGCTGGTGAAGCCCGGGAGCTCCGCCTGCACCTTGTAGGTGCCGGGCTGCATGCCGACCAACCGGAACTCGCCCCGCTCGTTGGTCACATCCACGAACTGTCGGCCCGTGTCGAGCGCCGTGGCCGTCACGGTGGCGCCCGGCAGGACGGCTTTGGTCTCGTCCACGACCGCGCCGACAATAGAGGCCTCCTGGGCAGACACGCCCAGGGGAAGAAACACGACGAGCGCGAGAGCGAGCGCAAGCGTCCGGATCGACATCACACCCTCCTGAGGGATGGCCGACAGATTGAGAGACGGAGTAGGTAAAGAGAATCACGACCGTCAGGCGAGGTCAAGTCGGAAACGTGAGACCTTCACCACCGACACCCGACAGATGATGCGAGGTGAGATTCGGGCAGCGTTCAGACTAGAGGTACTGCAGAAGGCCTTTGAGCGCGCCGTAGATGACCGCGGCCAGCTCCCGGACGAACGGCGAGATCTGGCCTTCGTCGACGACATCCGCCACGGTCACCGGATCGGTCACGAGCAGCCAGATCGTCGCGCCCGCCACAATCGTCGACACGAAGGCCACCATGCCGAACAAGCTGAAGCTGATGCGACCGAGCGCCATTTTTTGATCCGCGTGGGGCCCCACCCCCACGCGCAGCCGTCGCTTACGCTCCGGATCTTGGTTGCCGCGTCGATCCTCGAACTTGATCCGCGTGGGGCGGCCGCTCCGCCCAACCGCGAAGTTCGAGCGGGCTCCCCGGCGGCTCATGACTTGATCCGGGGACCCCTGGATCCCCGTTGGCCCGAACAACCCGTACTACGCGGCAGCCGCCCTCGGGGTTTCAACCGTTTCACACTTCGAGGACGATCTTGCCGAAATGCTGGCTGTCCTCCATCCGCCGCTGGGCGTCCGCCGCGAGCGCGAGCGGAAAGGATTCGTCCAGAACGGGCCGGAGCTTCCCGTCAAAAAACCACCGCGAGGCCTCGAGCAGCTCCCCCTTGGCGCCCATATAGGACCCGAGCAGCGAGAGCTGGCGCCCGAACAGCCAGCGCAAATCGAGGCTTGCGGCGGGACCGGTCGTGGCGCCACAGGTGACCAGCCGGCCGCCGGGCGCGAGGCACCGAAGGCTTCGGTCCCACGTCTGCTGGCCGACGTGCTCGACGACGACGTCGACGCCGCGGCGATCGGTGAGCTTTCTCACCTCGTCGACCAGATCGGCGCGGTGATGATCGAGCGCGGCCTCCGCCCCGAGCTCGCGCGCGAGCGCCAGCTTCCGATCCGATCCAGCGGTCGCGAGGACATGGGCGCCGTGGAGCCGCGCGATCTGAATCGCGGCCTGACCGACACCGCTGCCGGCCGCCAGGACGAGCACCTGCTCTCCGGCTTTCACGCCGGCCCGTGAGACCAGCATGTGCCACGCGGTCAGGAACGTCAACGGAAACGCGGCCGCTTCGGGAAAGCCCAGGTGATCGGGGATCCGGACCAGATTCTGGACCGGCACCGTGACGAGCTCGGCGTAGCCCCCGTCCGATCGGTATCCGAGCACGTCATAGTGCCGGCAGAAGTTGTCACGGCCCTCGAGGCAGGCCTGACAACGGCCGCAGCTCACGCCCGGCTGCAGCAGGACGCGCCGGCCGATCTCCGCGGTCGGACCGTCGGCCACCTCGCCCGCGACGTCGCTGCCGGAGATGTGCGGAAGTGGAATCTTCACGCGCTCGATGCCCCGCCGTTCCCAGAGATCGAGATGATTGAGCGCGCACGCCCTCACACGAACGAGGGCCTGGCCCGGCTGGAGGACCGGATCGGGCGCGTCCTCGTACCGAAGGACCTCGGGCCCGCCGTGCTGATGAAATCGAACGGCCTTCATGTCGCGCCACCCACCAATGTCGGCTCGCCGATGCCAAGCGCGCCCAGCCCCGGTCCCATCGACGCATAGTCACCCACGATGACCGTCAGGAGACCGTCGGGATCGAGGCGCTGCTGGGCGACGCGCGTGACTTCGTCGACCTGGACGCGCTCGACGAGGGGCACGAACCGATCGAAGTAGTCGTCGGGGAGGTCGTACAGCGCGAGCTGGGCGGCGGCACGCGCGAGCTGCTCGGCCGACTCGAAGTGCCGCGCGTAGCCTGAGGTCAGCGACGCTTTCGCCAGCGCCAGCTCGCCGGCCTCCGCCGGCCTCGCGCCGCGGATGTCGCCGAGCTCCGCGAGCGCTTCCCGCACGGCGTCGACCGTCGCGGCCGTGTCGACGCTCGTCGCCAGCGTGAAGGGCCCGCGGCCGCGGCGGAACTCGAACGCGGTCCGGGCGCCATAGGTCAGGCCCTTCTCCTGGCGCAGCTTCATGTTGATCCGGCTCACGAACTGGCCGCCGAGAATGGCGTTGAGGACGACCAGCGCGTGATACTGAGGATCGCGCCGGTCCGATCCCACCTGCCCGATCCGAAGCTCGGCCTGCGGCGCCCGCGGCCGGTCGACGATCGCGACCCCGCGGCCCGCGCCGTCCAGGCCTTGCGCCAGATCGGCGTCCCGGTCGAAGACCGGGGCGGTCTCCGATCCGTCGGTCCAGGATCCGAACGCCTCCGCCGCCGCACGCAGGCCGTCGTCGTGCGTCAGATCGCCAACGAGGATCAGCACGGCGCCCGGCGGTCGGACCCTGGAGGCGTGAAACGACACGACGTCGGGCAGATTGATGCCCCGCAGTCCGGCCTCGGTGCCGATCGCGAGATGGCCGTACGGGTGATCGCGATACAGATGTTCAAGGAAGGCTTTGTCCGCAAGCGCCGACGGAACGTGGCGGAGCTGGAGGAGCCGGTTCAGCCGCAGATCGCGGACGCGGAGGAAATCCTCTTCAGCGAGCCTTGGACGCGCCGCGATGTCGCTGAGGATCTCGAGCGCCCGTCGACCGTGACGAGCCAGGGTCGTCAGCAAGAGCGCCGTCGCATCGGCGCTGACCTCGGTGTCCAGGTCGGCCCCGAGGCGCGCCAGCGCGTCCTGAACGTCGAGCGCGGAGCGATGCCCGGATCCTTCATCCAGCATGTCGCCCGTGAGCGCCGCCAGGCCGGGTCGATCGAGCGGATCCGCCGCCGCACCTGATCGAACCACCAGCACCGCCGACAGCACCGGCGACAGGCGATGCTCGATGGTCCAGACGCGCAAACCGTTCGGCAGCTGTCGTTTCAGGACCGGCGGAAAGCGGAAGGTCGGCGGCGGACCGGGAATCGGAAGCCGTGAGCGATCGACCGAGCTCATGAGACGTGGATCGGCTCGGACCCCGACACGGCGAGGTCGAGGCGGCCGCGGGGCACGACGCTCAAGACAACGCGCGCGTCCGGGCGGAGATCGCGCTGGACGATGTCCCGAATGCTCGCCGGCGTGACGTGGGTATAGCGCTCCCAGTCGCGCGCGAAGAACCCGGGATCGCCGAGATAGATGTTGTACGCGTTCAGCTGATCGGACCTCCCGCCGAACCCGCCGACATGCTGCAGCCGAAACACGAACGCGGCCTCCGCGCGGGCCAGGCCTCGCTCGAGCTCGCTCTCGGTCGGCCCGTGTGCCGCCACGCGATCGATCTCCGCGGTGACCAGCTGCTCCAGCTCCGCGAGCGAGTGGTCCGGCGCTGCCGTCGCCGTCACTTGGAAGAGGCTCGACAGCTCGCGAGAGTTCTGCCCGGCCGCGGCGTCGATGGCCACTCGGCGATCGAACACCAGCGTGCGATAGAGACGCGATGGTTTTCCCGATCCCAGGATGTCCCCGGCGAGATCGAGATCGGCATCGCCGTCCTGGAAGAGCCCGGGCGTGTGCCACGCCATGTACAAACGCGGGAGCTCGACCCGATCTTCCAGGACCAGCCGCCGCTCCGCCGGGAGCGACGCCCGCCGCAGCGTGCGCGGCGGACGAGCGGCCGCCGGAATCGCTCCGAAACAGTCCTCGACGAGCGCGAAGGCGCGGTCGGGGTCGACGTCGCCCGCCAGCGCCAGAGAGGCGTTGCCCGGGTGGTAATACGTCGCAAAAAAGGCGTGGACCTCGTCGAGTGTCGCCGCGCGCAGATCCTCGGGCCAGCCGATCGTCAGCCAGTGATACGGGTGATCGGGCGGAAACAGCGCCGCCGACATCGCGACCGGCGCCAGGCCGTACGGCCGATTTTCGTAGTTCTGCCGCCGCTCGTTCAGCACGACCTCGCGTTGGTTCTCGAACTTGCGCTGGGTCAGGGCCGGGAGCAGGCACCCCATGCGATCGGATTCCATCCACAGCGCCAGCTCGAGCGCGTTGGTTGGCACGACCTCCCAGTAGTTCGTCCGATCCGTGCTCGTCGATCCGTTGAGCGACGCGCCAGCCTGCTGGAGCGGCTGGAAGTAACTGCCGTCCTGGTGCTCCGAGCCTTCGAACATCAGGTGCTCGAACAGATGCGCGAAGCCGGTGCGGCCCGGCCGCTCGTCCTGAGAGCCAACGTGATACCAGACGCTGACGCCGACAATCGGGCAATGGTGATCCTCGTGGACGATCACCGGGAGGCCGTTCGGCAGGACGCGCTTCGTGAAATCCACCTGCATCGCTTTCAGCGTAGCACGTCACCCGATCAATCATTAGTCTTGAGTCCGACGTCACGGGGTCCGAAGTCGCCGTCAGAAGTCGGTCGTCCAATTCGACTTCTGACCCCGGCTTCCGACTTCTGGCTGAGTGTCATGTCGAAGCCCTGGCGCATGCTCGCGTGGCTGTCGGTGGCCGAGTTTCTCGGCATGACCCTCTGGTTCTCCGCGACCGCCGTCGTGCCGGCTCTCGCGGCTGACTTCCGGCTGGATGATTCCACCGCGGCCTGGATGACGATGTCCGTGCAGGCGGGCTTCGTCGTCGGCACACTGACCAGCGCGCTGCTCAACCTGTCCGACGTGCTCCGCGTCCGCAGGCTCTTCGCGCTCGGCTGTGTGTTGGGCGCCGCGGCCAACGGCGGGATCGCGTGGGCCTCCGGATCCGGCCAGGTGATTGTCTTGCGGTTCGTAACCGGCGTCGCCCTCGCGGCGGTCTACCCACCCGGGATGAAGATCGCGGCCGGGTGGTTCGACGACCGGCGGGGATCGGCGCTGGGGGTTCTGATTGGCGCGCTCACGATCGGCACCGCGTTTCCGCATCTGCTGTCGGCGCTTGGCGGCGCGATCTCATGGCGCATCCTCATTCTTTCGGCGTCGGGGCTCGCGCTGGTCAGCGCCCTCGTGATCCTCGTCGCGGTCGATGACGGCCCCTATGTTGCGGCCAGCGCGCCCTTCAACCCGCACGTCGTGAGACAAGCCTTCACGACCCGCGGCACCCGTCTCGCGATCCTCGGCTATCTCGGACACATGTGGGAGCTGTATGCCATGTGGGCCTGGGTCGCCGTCTTCGCAAGCTTCGGCCTGACCGGAGCCGCGGGAAGCCAGGCAGGATCGCTTGCGGCGTTCATGGCCATCGGCAGCGGTGTCATCGGCTGTGTGTGGGCCGGCTTCGTTGCCGATCGCGTCGGGAAGCCGCAGGTCGCCGGCGCCGCGATGATGGCCAGCGGAGCCTGCGCGGCGCTCAGCGGCTTCGCCTTCCACGCCCCCGCGATGGTGCTCGATGCCCTGCTCCTCATGTGGGGCATCACCATCGTGGCCGACTCGGCGCAATTCTCGGCGCTCGTGGCCGACTACAGCCCGCGTGAGTACGTCGGCACGGCGCTGACGATTCAGACCTGCCTGGGGTTCCTGCTGACGATGGCAAGCATCCGGCTGCTGCCGGTCGTCGCCTCGTTCACCGGATGGCAATGGGTGTTCGTGGCGCTGGTGCCGGGTCCCGTCCTGGGGACGGTGGCGATGTGGCGGCTGGGGGCCGGACGGCTGGGCGTCGAGCGACGTGCCGACGCGCGGGGAGCACAACTTTAGCGGTAAAGTATAAGCCGGGGGGACAATGGGCGCCATCCGAACGGCCGGGTTCGTGATGCTGGCGGCGCTCACAGATCCCTATCCCCGATCCCTGATCTATCCCTGATCCCCTTGACAGACTAAATTGGTCGGATTTATCCTTCAGAATCAAGATTGAGACTAAGTCTCAATATTGGTCATGGAGGCACGCATGTCCCAAACGTCGAGGTCGCGCCTGCGCCATCACACCGGCCTCCTGCTCGCGGTCTGGCTCTTCACGGGCCCCCCGGGTGTGGTCGCCGCCCAGCGTCCCGACGCGCCGCCGCCGCCTTCCGCGACCCCGCCAACGGTGCCGCAGACGCCGCCCCCTGACGCCGCCGCCTCAGATCCACAGACCGGGGACGCACAGCTTCAGGAGCTGAAGCGTCAACTCGACGCGCTGGCGGCAGAGGTCGAGCAGCTTCGAAGCGGCGAAGAGGAACAGCCGTTGACCGATGAACGCCGTCGCGCACTCGGCCTGGCGCCGTCGGCCTCCGCGACCTATCGCAAGAAGCAGGGTGTGTCGCTGGCGGGGTACGGCGAGATGCTGTACGAACGGTACGACCAGCAGCTCGAGAGCGGCGCGCGTAGTCCGAGGGCGGCCCAGCTCGACTTCCTTCGACTGGTTCTCTACTCGGGCTATCGATTCGGCGATCGCTTCCTCTTCAACTCGGAGATCGAGCTCGAGCACACCAACGAGGTCTCCGTCGAATTCGCCTACGTCGACTATGTGGTCAACGACCACGTGACGTTGCGAGGAGGCCTGTTGCTCGTGCCGCTCGGTCTGGTGAACGAGTTTCACGAGCCGACCGTCTTCGTTGGATCGCGCCGATCCGAAACGGAGACCCGAATCATTCCCAGCACGTGGAGAGAGAACGGCGCAGGGGTGCTCGGCACAGCCGGACCGGTGAGCTTCCGCGCGTATCTGCTCAACGGGCTCAACGCCGGCGGATTCAGCTCCGACGGGCTGCGCGGCGGCCGCCAGAAAGGCGCGCGGGCGAAGGCGGCCGATCTGGCCGTGGCCGCACGCCTCGACTACACCCTCGTGCCGGGCATCTTCATCGGCGGGGCCATCTATCGCGACGGGGCCGATCAGGATCAGTACGCGTCCGACGCCCGTGATGCCGACGTGAAGACGACGATCGGGGAAGCGCATGCGCAGGCGCAGCTGCGGGGCCTCGATGTTCGGGGGCTCTTCGCTCGGGCCGCGGTCGGCGAAGCGGGGCGTCTCAATCAGGCCAGGGGTCTCACGGGGAATCGGTCCATCTCCGAATCCATGCACGGTGGGTTCGTGCAGCTCGGCTACAACCTGCTGGCCCTCCGAACGAATCGGATGTGGCTCACGCCGTATTACCGATTCGAGGCGGTCGACACGCAGGAGTCGATCGCCGCGGGGTTCGTCGCCGACTTGTCGAAGCGGGGGACGTTCCACACGGTGGGGGTCGAATTCCGGCCGATCTACAACGTGGTGTTGAAGGCCGACTATCAGCCGACGAGCAACAAGGCCGCGGTCGGCCGCACCCAGTTCAACATCAATCTTGGGTATGCGTTCTGACCGGACAGTGCCCGGTGGCCGGTGGCCAGTAGCCGGTTTCGGAGTGCTGCTTCTCGTGTTGTGCAGCGTACCGATTCAGGCCCAGGTCACGCGCGAGGAAGCCCTCGCGCTTGCCTTTCCCGGCGCGACCATCCGGGCCGAGCGCGTCTTCCTCACCGAGGCGCAGCAAAAGAGAGTCGCTGCGCTCGCCGGCGTGGATGTGCCGAGTATCTTGATTGCGCGGTACGTCGCCAGCAGGGACGGGAGGGTGATTGGCCGCGCGTACCTCGACACGCACATCGTCCGGACGAAAAGAGAAAGCGTGCTGATCTCGCTTGACGCGAGCGGCCTCGTCAAGCGCATCGACGTGACCGCGTTTCTCGAGCCACCGGAATACCGTGCCAGGGACGCCTGGCTCGGACAGTTCGGTGGTCGAGCCCTGGGCGAGGACCTGCAGCTTCAGCGAGCGATTCGGCCGATGGCAGGCGCGACGCTGACCGCACGGGCGACGACCAACGCCGTGCGCCGCGTGCTGGCCGTCGATCGCGTCCTCACCGCATCAGTGGCGGCGCCATGACCCGCGGGCAACGATGGGCGCTGCACGTCACGAGCCTGGTCCTCACACTCACGGGCGTCGTGTACTTCGTCATGAAGGACCTGATGACGAGCGACGACCCGTTGGCGCTCGTCAATCACCCCCTACAGCCACTGATGCTGCACCTGCACGTGCTGGCCGCGCCGGCCGCCGTCCTCACCTTCGGCATCGTGTACGAATCTCACATCGCTCCCAAGATCCGCTCGGGATACCGATTCAATCGCCGCACCGGGCTCGTGGCTCTCGCGACCTTCATCCTCATGACGGCCTCGGGCTACCTTCTGCAGGTCGTGACCCAACCGGCGCTCATGACCGCGGCTCGGATCGGTCATCTCGTGAGCGCGGCGATCTTCTCGGCCAGCTACCTCGCTCACCTCGTGATCGGGTTGGGGCGAGAGCATCGGCGATGGTCGGCGCCGCCTGTCTTGGTCGCGTTCGCAGTCTGTACGGTCATCTCCATCGGTCGAGCCCCTTCGGCCCAGTATGTTTCGCGCCAGGCGTATCTGATGGGCACGCTCGCCACGCTGACGACCGTTGCCGACACTCGCGCTGCCGGTCTCGCGTCGCTCGACACGATGCTCCGGACACTGGAAGAGACCGAGGCCGAGTTGAGCACGTGGCGCGCGAACACGACGCTGGCGCGCGTGAACGCGCACCCGATCGGAGTGCCGTACCTGCTCGATCGCCAAACATGCGAACTCGTTCGGACTGTTTGGTACTGGCAGCGTGAGACTCGTGGCGCTTTCGATCCTGGCATCGCACAGCTCATTCGGGCGTACAACTTCCGCGCCGAACCCCGATTCCCCACTCGAACAGCGTTGGAGCGGGCGCTTCGCCACTCTGGCCTCGATGGCTTCCTCTTCGATGCCAACACATGCCGGCTCACGCGAACGACGGACGCCGGCCTGGAGGAAGGCGCGTTCGGAAAAGGCGAAGCGCTCGATCGCGCGAGGGCCGGAATGCCAGATGGATCGTGGATGGTCGACCTCGGCGGTCAGGTGGCGGTGCAGGGGCGCGGGCTCGGGGGGAGCGGCTGGGACGTCGCGGTCGCCGATCCCCGCGACCGACGGCGGGCGGTGTTCAGCGTCGTGCTGGCGCGCGGTTCGCTCGCCACGAGCGGGGGATCCGAGCGCGACACGTTCGTCGACGGCCAGCGTGTCGGTCACATCCTCGATCCACGCACCGGACGCCCCGCGGCCTTCGACGGTTCGGTGGCCGTCTGGCACGAGCGCGCGCTCGTGGCGGACATCCTCTCGACCGCGCTCTTCGTGATGGGACCCAAAGATGGCCGAGCGTGGGCCGATGCGCGCGGCATCGCCGCCTGTTTCCTGCAGACCTCGCCGGCGGCGCCATGCGGGGTCTCGGTCATGTCGACTCGCGCCTGGCAAGCCGCCGGGGCGCTCAGCGAACCGACGTCAGCTGAATCGTCGCTGGCTTGCGGTAGCTCGCGATAGAAATCTGCGCGGCCGCGTTCTCGGCCACGAACATGAACGCCTTCGCGGCCGGCGAGTCCGGCTCGCTCAGGATGAGCGGCAGGCCTCGGTCGCTGCCGATTCGAATCGGCTCGTAGATGGGAATGCGGCCGAGAAACGCCACCTCCAGCTCTCCGGCCAACACTTCCCCACCGCCCCGCCCGAAGATGTCGCTCTCGTGTTCGCAGGCCGGGCAGACGAAGTAGCCCATGTTCTCGATGAGCCCCAGCACCGGCACGTTCAGTTTCTGATACATCCGCACGGCGCGCCGCGTGTCGGCCAGCGACACCTGCTGGGGCGTCGTGACGGCGATCGCGCCGGCCACCGGCACGGTCTGACTGATGCTCAGGGCCACGTCGCCGGTTCCCGGCGGCATGTCGACGATTAGATAATCGAGCTCGCCCCAGGCGACCTCCTGAAAGAACTGCCGGATGACGCCGTGCAGCATCGGCCCCCGCCAGATCACCGGCGCGTCGTCTCCGGTCAGGAAGCCGATCGAGATGACCTTCAACCCGTACTTCTGGGCGGGCACGATCTTCCCGCCCTCGGTCGTGAGCTGTGTCTGCATGCCGAGCATGATCGGCACGTTCGGGCCGTAGATGTCGCCATCGATCATGCCGACGCGGCCGCCGCATTTGACGAGGGCCATGGCGAGATTGACCGCCACGGTGGTCTTCCCCACGCCGCCCTTGCCCGCGCCCACGGCGATGATGTTCCTGATGCCGGCGACCGGCGCTCGTCCCTGATCCGGCGCCGCCGATCGGACCTGCGCCGACATGGCGACGTCGACGCCGGTCACATCGGGAATCTTCATCACGATGTCGCGAGCCTGGTCGCGCATTTGATCCTTGACCGGACACGCGGGCGTCGTGAGCTCGATCGTGAACGACACCCTCCCGCCGTCGATGACGACGTGCTTGACGAAGCCGAGGGTGACGATATCGCGATGCAGGTCGGGATCTTTGACCGCGCGCAGCGCGTCGAGGACGGCGGACTCCTGAACGGGCATGCGAATAGCTTACAGCTATCCGCGCTCAACTGTCCAAGGACACATCCGACGCAGCACTGTTCGCAGAACCGTGGCGAGCGCGCGGACTTACGCGGCGGAGACGGTCGGGGCGGCAACGAGGGCGATGCGGCGGTCGATCTCGGCGAGTGCAGCTTCGATCTGGGCGCGGCGCGTGGTGTGACTTGTCAACAACTGCTGACGTTGCATCTCGGCGCGGGCGAGCCGCAGCGATTCGAGCTGCTGATTTTTCGCGGCTTCAGCTGGAGCGAAGCGTCTTGCAGTCGACGCGCGGCGCTCGAGCTCGTGCATCCGCTCCTGTAATCTCGCTTCAGCGTCGACGAGTCCCTCTCCCGCGTCGCTCATAAAGGAAGCTCTCAGCGTTCGGCTCTCATTATATGCGCGCGGGTGTGGGTGAACGCGGCGGCGATTTCCCGCCAGTGCACGCCGTCGCGCAGAAAAAAGCGATCAGCTCTCAGCTCTCGGCTCAGGGCGAACACGCGATTCGGTGGGGATGCGAGTAGATGTTGAAGCGCTCACCGCGGACGAACCCCAGGAGCGTCACGCCGACCTCGTTCGCCAGATCGATGGCCAGCGTCGAGGGCGCCGAGACCGCCGCGACCACCGGAACGCCGGCGAGAAACGCCTTTTGCACGATCTCGAACGACGCCCGGCCGCTCACGAGCAGCACGTGGTCGCCGGCGGGAAGCTGCTTCGCGAGCAGCAGCCGGCCGACGACTTTGTCGACCGCGTTGTGGCGTCCGACATCTTCAGCCAGCTCGACGAGATCACCGTTGCGGTGAAAGAGACCCGCCGCGTGAAGGCCCCCGGTTTTGTGAAACACACGCTGGCAGGTGCCCAGCCGACCCGGCAGCGCCACGACGAAGTCCGGCGAGATCTGCCACACGGCGCGAACGGCGGGCGCCTCGACCTTCAACGACGCGATCGTCACGCGACCGCACAGCCCGCACGAGCTGTTGGTCGTCACCTGCCGACGTCCCGCCAGAATCTCGTCCAGCCGAGCCGCGCGCTCCGCCGCCAGGCGCACGTTGACGATGTTGGGAGGCGGCCTGCCAACGAGGAGCGCTTTCGCCCGTGCGGGCTCGATGCGGGCCAGATCGTCCGCGCTCGTCACCACCCGCTCGGCAAAGAGGAACCCGGCCGCCAGCTCACGATCGGCGCCAGGCGTCCGCATGATGACGGAAAACGGCTTCCCATCGAGCCGGACTTCCAGCGGCTCTTCAGCCGCGGCCAAGTCTTCGCCCGCCTCGGCACGACTCGAGCTCAGCCGAACGGTCTTGACCCTTCGGAGCTCATCGGGCACAGCACGCTTATGGCTCAAGGCTCATGGCTTACGCAAGAGCTTTTCCTAGCCTTGAGCACTAAGCCCGACAGGAGCCCTCATGAACCGAGCACCCGTTGGAGCTCGCGGGCCAGATGGTCCGGAAGACACGGCTTGACGAGAAACGCATCATACGTGGCCGCAGCGTCCGTGGCCGCAGCGTCGCGACGGGACGGCTTGTCCAGGCCGCTCAACACCAGGATCTTGGCCGCGCTGGTCCGCTTGTCACCCCGCAAGCGCCGGATGACTTCCCAGCCATCCAGGCCGGGCAGGGAGAGATCGACGAGCACAGCGTCGGGCAGTATCTTCGCCGCGATCTCGATCGCTTCGAAGCCGTTCGAGGCCTGCGCGACCCGAAATCCGGAGAACGTCAGGAACTCGGCGTACATGTCGCGCGTATCCACGCTGTCGTCGACGATCAGCACGAGTCGGCTGTCCGCGACCGGCGTCATTGACCCTTGTCCAGCATGCCGACCCAGTGATCGACATCCGCCTGCGTCATCCGTCCACGCGGATGGATCCGGGCATCGATCAGGCCGCTCGCAACATCTCCCTGATATTGGCGTGATGAAATCAACGTCCCCTGGCACACTGGATCGGCGGGCGGGGGCGTCTTGGTCTCGTCCTCCAGCCTCGTCATGAGATCGTCCAACACCCAGGTCGGGATCCGCCCGCGCTCGCGGGGGTACACGAAGCAGCAACCCGGACGATGTCCTTGCCCGGCATCACGACCTCTACCGCCTGGATCGAGCAAGAAACTCGCCGCCCGAATTTGAAACCAGGCTCGGCTGCAGCGATCTGCTGAGTGTCGATCTGGGCATACCCGCGACAATTCTGAAAAACCGCCGACAGTTTTGTTGGGCGAAAGAACGCGCAGTCGTGAACGGG
>JACOUA010000155.1 GCA_016178075.1 Acidobacteriota bacterium | reverse complement strand
TGAAAAGGAGGTCGGGAGCCGTCCTGCGAAAGAGATCCACGGCCTCTGGCTGGTTCAGACGATTGGTCTCGACGACGGGAATGCCGGCCCGCCGGCAGTAGTCGGTAAGGATGTTCTTGGCAGCCGACGCGGGCTCGGTCACCACCAGGCCGATCGAGGCGTGCTGCTGGAGGAGGCTGACGCAGTCGAGCGCCATGCGTCCGTTGCCAATGACTGCCGCTTTTTTCAATCTCTCGCCCCACACAAGCTGTTGACGACAATTCGGTGGCCGCGGCGAGTCTCTCGCCGCGGCGTGAGTCGGCCGCTGCGCGAAGGTTGTGAAGCTTTGTGACAGCGTGGGCACCCAAGCTCACGCAGCGAAGGCGATCCGAATCGTCCGACGGCTTCCCGATGACTTCGCGGAGGACCACAGGAGCAAGATGGCGGCCACGGCCGAGGCTGGCGCCTCGTCTATCCTATCCGATCCGATCAGAGTCGAAGCTGAGCTGTGAGTACGCCGCACATCATGGTGCTGGTTCCCGACGTCAAGCAGCTCGACGCTCTGCCGAGCGACCCGAAAAGCGGTGGCCCATTCGTGATGTGGAAGGGCACGCCCTCTATGCCCACGTCATGGTCCCGGTGAAATAGCTGCCGGTCCTGTGGCCCCGGACGAGCTGCGTCAGCTCGTCCGGGTCAGCGCTGTGTAAGACCCGCCCGCTGCGTACTGCCACGCGACGCCAGAACACGATCTTCTGCCTTCCCTCTACGCCGATCTTTCCTAAATGCACTCGGTACCGAAGTCTTTGAGCAGCTGCGTGGATCGTCTAGTCGCCCTGATGCCGGATGGCAGGATCGTTGCTCCAATACGGTCTGGTACGTATTACCGAGGAGCGATCTCATGCGAAAACGCGTCGACCGGTGTTGGCTGATAGCCCCGCTGTTTCTCATCGCCCTGGCCTGTGACCAGGCGCCACTGAACTCCCCCGTTGCCCCGACGCCAAGCGGCGGCAACACGCCACCAAGTGAGGCTCCCGCAACGATCAGCGGCACGGTCGTGACGAACTCGGCGGCCTCGACAATTCTGTCGCGCGACGCCGCCGATCTCCCGACCACCGTCTCCGTCGAGGGCACGAACCTGTCAGCGTCGATCATGCCCAACGGCAGCTTTATGCTGGCCGGCGTCCCGGCAGGCGACGTTCGGCTGCGATTCACCGGCCCTCGCATCGATGCCACGCTGAAGCTGTCCGGCCTCCAACCGGGCCAGGTCGTCACAATCACGGTCCTCGTGAGCGGATCGTCAGCCGTGCTTCAAGGATCGCCGCATCCAGGCGACACCAAGGTCGAGCTCGAAGGACTGATTGAAGCCATCCAGCCAGCGAGTCGAAGCTTCACCTTGCAGGGACGCACCGTGCGGGTGACCGACACCACCGAGATTCGGCACGGCTCCCGGGTCCTCACATTCTCCGACTTGCACGTTGGAGATCGCGTTCACGTTCGCGGAACGCCAGAGAGCACCATCGTTGTCGCGTCGAGGATCGAGCTGCAGAACCCCGGTGGCCCTGGGCCGAACCCGCAGCCTCAACCGAACGAAGTGAAGCTTCACGGAGTTGTGTCGTCGCTCGGCGGCACCTGCCCCAGCCTCACGTTTAACGTCGGGTCGCAACAGATCGTCACCAACGGCTCGACACGCTTCGAGCACGGCTCGTGCGCCGACCTGCGCAACGGACAGGCAGTGGAGGTCGAAGGTGTCCGGCAGGGAGACGGATCGGTGCTGGCGCGGGAGATTGAGCGAGAGGAAGACGAGCACGAGGCCGAGGCAGAGATCGAGGGAGCCATCAGTGCGCTCTCAGGAAGCTGCCCGACCCTTTCCTTCCTGGTTGCCGGCAAGCCCGTCGTGACCAACAGCGCGACCCGGTACGACAAGACCAGCTGTGGCGAGTTGCGCAACGGTCTCCGTGTCGAGGTGAAGGGTGCTCGCCAGAGCAATGGGTCGATCCTGGCGACGCGCGTCAAGCGCGAGGGTTGAGCGCCTGGGCTTGGCCCTAGCAGTCCGTGGTGCAAGTCCAGCTGCATTCGGCCGGCGCTGCATCGACCATGGCCGGCGTCCCTGACAAGTGCTGCACAGTCAGCGCCTATTCCGCCAGGCGTCGAGACTCCAGACGCCGGCGCCCCGCGAGGCGAGATACAGAAAGAAGAAGCAGTAGAAAACCGCCATCTCGCCACGGTTCTGAATGGGCCAGAAACCGTTGGGCGCGTGGTTCAGGAAATACGCCGCGGCCATCTCGCCGCTGGCGATGAAGGCGACGACGCTCGTGAAGAGGCCAAAGGCGATCAACAGACCGCCGAAGAACTCGATCACACCAGCCAGGCCCACGAGCGACATCAGCGGCTGTTGGGTGCCGCCAAGCAGACCGAAGAGCTTCTGGGCACCGTGCTCCGCCCAGACGAGACCGATGACGAAGCGTGCGATCGAGAAGACCCGATCCTGATTCGAGGCCAGGAGCTTCAACGTGTACCTCCTTGTTTCACTCGTGTGCCGGGTTTGGTCCGGCTCGTGCCACGCGCGTCGGACGTTCTGGAGTCGTGGCGCCCGGCTTCAGCCGGGCCTGAATGCTTGGACACGGCCAGCCCAAGGAAGGGTTCACGAGCCGAGGTGCTTCTTCATCCACTCGAAGACGACCTCGTGCCAGCGCTTGCTGTTCAGCGCCTTCAACACCCAATGTCCCTCGTCAGGGAACGTCAGGAGCTGGCTCGGCACGCCGTTGCGCCTGAGCGCCGTGAACATCTGGAGCCCCTGATCGACGGGAACCCGGAAGTCGAGCTCGTTGGTGATGATGAGCGTCGGCGTCCTAATGTTCTGGACGTGGAGATGGGGTGACCACTTCGAGAAGTTTTCGCGCGCGCGCGCCGACCAGGGCAGACCGCCGAATTCCCATTCCGTGAACCACAGCTCCTCGGTGGCCAGGGTCATCGAGTCGAGATTGAACACGCCGTCGTGTGTGACCGCGGCCTTGAAGCGACCGGTGTGCCCGAGGATCCAATTCACCGCGTAGCCGCCGTAGCTCGCTCCGGCGATCCCCTGTCGTGACGCGTCCACAAACGGAAGTTTCACGACGGCGTCGAAGACGGCGCTCAGATCCGTCATCACCTTGCCGCCCCAGTCTTCGGTGATGTCGTCGACGAACCTCTGACCGAAGCCGGTGGACCCGCGCGGGTTTGGCGCCGCCACGACCCAGCCTTGCGCCGCCCAGAGCGCCGGATTCCAGCGCGACGACCAGGCATCGAGCCACGCGCCCTGCGGCCCGCCATGAATGAGGAAGACGACGGGATACTTCTTCGCGGGATCGAAGGCCGGAGGCTTGAGCAGCCAGTACTGCACGCTCGCGCCGTTCGCCCCGGTGACCGTACGGCTTTCGGGCGGCGTCGACTGGATCTCTTTGAGCCAGGATTCGTTGGCGGCCGTGATCGCCTTCACCTGCGAGCCGTCGGTGCCGACGCGAAACACGTCCGCCGGCGCGGTCATCGTCGATTTCGAAAATACCACGCCATCACGCCCGGGTTGCGCGGCCGTGATGAGCCCCCCTGCGGCCACCAGTTTCGGCGCTCCTCCGGCGGCCGGCACCACGTGAAGGTTCCCTTTTCCTGCTGATTCCGCGGTGAACCAGATCGAGGTGCCGTCGCGCGCCAACGAGAAATCCGCGACCGACAGATCGGGCGTCTCGAAGACCGTTCGTTGGCGGCCGCTCGCCCGATCGTACGCGTCCAGATACCACCGATCGGACTCGAAGCCGGCTCGCCGTTGCGCGCGGACGAAAACCGTTCGGCCATCAGGCGAGAACACCGGCTGCACGTCAGCCGCCGGATTCGGCGTCAGCTTCCTTGCCTGGCCGCCTCCAACCGGCACGACCCAGACATCATCGTTGGTCGTCCAGGCTTCGCGATCGTTGCCTTCGCGGTTCGAGACGAACGCGAGCTCGCGGCCGTCCGGTGAGAGAGCGATCGCGTTGTCTTCATAGAAGAAAGGAGGTGAATCAAAGTCGCCCGGCGTGAGGTCTCGTGCCTCGCCTCCGTCGACGCCCGCGACGAACACGTGGTGGCGGATGTTCTCGCGCCACTCGTCCCAATGGCGATACAGGAGGCGCGTAAGCAGGCGCGCCTTCACCGGATTCTTCTCCGCTTCTTCGTGCCTTGCCTTGTTGCACGCCTCATCCGCGCACTCAGGGTAGACGTCGGAGACGAAAGCGAGACGGCTCCCGTCTCCGGCAAACACAAGCGGCCCTTGCGCGCCCGCGGACTGCTTCGAGATCTGCCTGATTCCAGTTCCGTCCGAGTTGGCGATGTAGATCTGCGGCGCCCCGTCACGAGTGGAAATGAACGCGAGACGCTTTCCGTCCGGCAACCACTTTGGCGTGGTTTCAGATTTCTCGCCTTCGATCAGCGGTCTTGGCGCGCTCGATCCGTCCGCGTCGACGATCCAGATGTCGGCGTTTCGCCGGCCGGTCGTCAGATCCGTCGTCGTTCGCACGAACGCGACGCGTCGACCATCCGGAGAGAGGCTCGGCTCGGTGATCCTGACGCTTGCGACCAGATCCTCGATCCTCATCGGCCGCAACGTCTGGGCCGCCGGGACTACAAGGCCCGTCAGGATCACCGCAACTCCAGACGCAACGGCGATCGAATGGGGTCGTGATGTCATCGCGTTTCTTCCGTATGACCACGGACTGCTAGAGCTTGGTCGCATGGGAGTTCAATGCAGCATGTCGAACATTCGACTGAATTTGAGGATGAAGACACGACCAATCGGTGTGCCGGTGAAGTCTTCGAGCTCGCGCGTGTCGTTGTACACGAGGAAGAGGCCCGTGTTGGCGCGCTGCAGCCAACTGAAGCGCAGATTCACCGACCAGATGTCGGCGCGATCGTTGTACTGCAGAAGGGCCTGCGCGAGCATGCGCGGTGTGAACGAGTAGGAGACGCGCGCGCGGACCAGGTTCACGACGAAGCGGCCGCCGGGCAGGTCGACGTCGTTGCGGTTCCAACCGACATCGGTGGTGAAGGTCTCGCGGAGACGTACCCTGAGGGCCGGGCTGATACCGACACGCGTCCCGCCGAAGAATCCTCCTGCCGTCAGCACGTTGCGCACGCTCCACCAGTGCCCCTGGTTGCTGAATGTCACCAACTGGGTCTCGGCATGATCGTAGGTGCCGGGCGGCACGACTACGCCCGGGAAGATCTCGAACGCTGTGGTCACGCCCTCGCGGGTCACGTTCATCCCGGTGTGCACCTGCGAACCGTTCTTCCACTCCCAGTGTGAATCCAGGTGCCAGAACCCGGTTTCCTGAAACCCACGGTAGTTCCAGAACCCCCGAAAATTCATGTGCGGTCGGATTTCGTGCAGGCGACGCACGGGTGACAGCCGGAACGCGCGAAACAGTTGGCCGTCCAGCGCCCGATAGCCGCGCCGGTTGTAGAAACCGGCTTCCGGGTTGAAATGCTCGCCGACCTCGCTGTACTCGAGGCCCATACGCCAGGAGGGCGTGTTGTTGTTGATGCCGAGCTGAAGCGCGCGCTGGCGACCCTCCTCGCCCGGCGTCGAGGTCCGCGCCGCGAAGCCCGAGATCAACCCGGTCTGGCCGATTCCCAGCCGTCCATCTATGGCGAATGCGCGGTTGTGGTCGCGGTCGCCGGCCAGGTCACCCGTGGCCTGACGATTCACGACAATGCCTCCGAGCGACGACCGGTTCCGGAGATCATGCCGAAGACGCACGACGCCGAAGTTGTTGGCTGGCGCGACACCGGGCACGGCCCCGGTCTGCATGTCCAGCAAACCCACCTTCATCCCGCCCAGGTTTCCCGAGACGCGCCCGCCGCCAAGAATTGGGATCGCCTCTCCATTGGGACCGATCCCGATTCGCCGGCTGAAGAACACATCGGCTTCGCCCGGGCTGCCCACCGCGAACAGCCCCGCATTCTCGAGGAAGAAGGGACGCTTCTCCGGGAAGAAGAGATTGAAGCGATCGAGATTGATCTGCTGCTCGTCGACTTCGACCTGGGCGAAGTCAGTGTTATAGGTCGCATCGAGTGTCAAGCTGGGTGTGAGGCCGTACTTCAGGTCGACGCCCGCGTCGCCAAGCAGGAGGTTGCGAGCGGGGCGCGCGCCGGTTTGCTGGGCACTCCCCAGGAGGTACGGCGTCAACGTGAGATTTCGCTGATCGGGAATCTGAAGACCGGTGAGCGAACCCGCGAGCGACAGTCGGTGCAGGTTGAACTGGCGAGGCACGGGCGACCAGAAGGCCGTTTCGTTGCGACGGCGAATGTTGCGTTGAAAGTTGACCCCCCACGTCGGGGAGTCGCCGTCGGGAAACCGCAGGCTGCGAAACGGGATCGCAAACTCTGCGCTCCATCCGATCTCGGAGACCTTCGTGCGTACTTCCCAGGCGGCGTCCCAGTTGATGTTGAATCCGCCGCCGGATCCACCCTGAAAGCGGCCCCCGCCCCCGCCGCCACCACCGCCGAACGCGCTACCGCCGCCTCCGCCGCCGCCCCCCGCCCCGCCGGCGAAGTTGCCGCCGCCTTCTTGCGTGAGCTGGCCGTCGTACTCGATCCCGGCCGGATTCGTCCCGAACACAAATCCGCTTTGGCGATCTCGATACGTGTCGATGACGATCTGGAAGCTGTCGGTGTCGTTGAGGGGAGCGTCCCGGCGGCTGTCCGACACGACAATCGCCGAGGGGTCCCGGTCGTAGCAGACGATGCCGAAGTAGAGGGTGTCGCGCGTGAAGGCAATACGCACTTCGGTACGTTCAGACGCCGCCTGGCCCTCGTTCGGTGTGGTCTGCCAGAAGCCGCCGATCGGCATGACCGTCGCCCAGGCCGGATCGGCGAGGACGTCGCCGTCCAGGACGGGCACCGCTGTCAGCCGTTGCGCTTTCGCGGCGGGCGGACTCGCGGGGGGCGAGTCATTGCCTGTCGTTCCCGCCTGTGCGTGGAGAGACGTGCCCGTTAGAACGGCCAGGACGACGACTCGACCCACCATGACCATATGGAGGCTACGCCATCGGTTCATTGGCTGTTTACTCGAGCCTCACATCAGGGTCGTGCTCATCCTTCAAGAAGCCAGCGCGAAGATCGCCCGGCCCGCGAGTGTTTCGGGCCAGACGCGGCGCGCGGGGGGCTCGATCGCGACATACATGATCCAGACGACGAGCGCAATCTCTCAAGTCACGCTCGCCACCAACCGCGGTGTGATCCGCCAGATCCGCATAATCTTGTCGGATCATTGCAACGACTTCGCTTGGGAATACTTCAGCTACGATCACGATCGCTCCCACATACAGTGCAAAGTGACTTCAGGCTGACGCCAATGGATCGGGAGGTACGCAGCGATCGATGACTTGCTGCATTCGAGAATTCCATACCTCGGCTAGGGCCAATGCCTTGGCGACTCTGCGGGTTGCCTCGGCGATTCTTCTAGTCGAAATCCGAAGAGGCTTTGAGAATTTGCCTGAGCCCACAACCTTCGAAGCGAAATCTGTCTGCATCTCATTCGCCTGACGCACACCATTGACAAAGGTCTGGAGGTGCTTCGGAAAATCCTGCATGTCGCCGAGCTGAGAAGGGTTCTCGTCAATCAAATTCAGCAAGCAGTTCATGCCCGCGTCGATGCTCGCCAAGCGGTCTTCATAGGCCCGCGCGAGGTTCTCGAGATCGTCGGCGATCGGCGATAAGGCGGTCGCTAACTTATTCGCGACCCTCAGGCGCCCAGCGAATCCGTGTTTCGCCGAGTCACTCTTGTGAATCTCCTCAGTCGCCTCCCGAGTCAACGCTGCCATCTTCTCCATAGCGCTGATCGACTTCTGGGTTAACGCCGTCAGTTCCGGAAAGGCGCCTTCCATCGTCGCTAGCAGCTCGAACACGCCAGGCTCTTCGCTTTCGATATCCGGAGGCAGCTGATCAACTGGCGCCGACAGCATTTCACCGACGGCAGGAGACGCCCAGATCCGAGTTGCAGTCACAGGGTCAAACTGCGCTTCCAGTCCAGCGGCGATCGCAGCTTCCAACTTCTTGCGCCCATCGACCAAGCCGGCAGGAGTTCTTGAGAACTGAAGAGTACGAATCGCTGCGATGTCGAAAGGAAGCTGTCCGAATTCGCCAATTTGAATCGTGCATTTACTCATGGTGTGGCGCAGGCCGAGTTCGTACATCACGTTCGGATTGCCGCCGCTCACATCGGCGATCACAAAATCCGAGTCCCGAATCAGCTTGAACACTTGCTCGGTGATCTCACCCGCCTTGGCGATTTGATCTGCTCGGATCGGCTCCAGGCCGTTTGAAACACATGCAGGTTCGATGAGTTTCTCCCACGTCTCGATCGATCGTTCCCAACGTTCGCGATCCGGATGGCCAACGGGCGCGAGCTCGTTGCCGATCGGACAAATGACAAGACACGTCGATTTCCTCGCTACGGCGTCTCCGGTGCCAGGCCGCTTGGCTAGCCAAGCCCTAATCTGAGCGCCGTTGAAAACCGGGCCGCTTGAGAGATGAGCGACGGGGACTGGGAAATCAGGGGCGGCCCGAATGCGCCAATTTGAAACGGCCGAGCTCGAAACGCCTGCCAAATCTGCGATTTCCTGTATTCCAAGGAGGTCGTCATTAAACATGTGAATACTCATCACACTCTATTGTGAGTGATATTCACAAGTCAAGTTCCGACTTTATGCTCGCCTAGACGTCTAAAATAGCTAGAATGGACAAGGAGAAGAGTCCATGAAAACCGTCGCTGCAACTGAGGCTAAGAATCGGCTTGGGGCAATCCTCGATGAGGCACAGCGCGAACCAGTCGTCATTCGCCGTCAAGACCGGGACATCGCCGTCGTCTTGTCGATGGCGGATTACGAGCGGCTTCGAGCGGGAAACATCCAAGCGTTTCTAGAGCTGAGGAACCAGGTCGCGGCTGAAGCCGCCGCGAATGGGCTCACCGAAGAACGCTTGAATGAGCTGCTCGCCGACGATGACGCGTGAGCGCGTCGTCATCGACACCAACGTTCTCCTCAGCAGCCTGTTTTTCACCACATCGACGCCTGCCCAGGCGGTTGACAAAGCCGTCACGAATGCGCAGCTCGTTGCAACGACAGGAACGCTGCGCGAACTGATCGAACAACTGATGTCGCCAAAGTTTGATCGCTACGTACGTCGCGAACGGCGCGACGCGCTACTGCAACGCGTCGCATCGCTCGTCGAGATTGTCGACGTGCTGCAGCCGATTCGCGCATCGCGTGATCCGAAGGACGATAAGTTCCTCGAGGCGGCCGTGCACGGCCGCGCCGACGTGATCGTGACCGGCGACGGCGATCTCCTGGAGCTGAATCCGTTTCGCGGCATTGCGATCCTGACTCCTGCGAAGTATTTGACTCGCGAAACCTGACGAATTCTTCTCGTCGGAGGGGACTCGGATCACGCGAGCAATCCAGGGTCCGAACACATAGCGACGATCACGGCGCGAAACTGGCGCCGAATCGAGCAACCCTGCGCGTTCTGATTTTGCGTAGCTAACGCCAAACGTTTCAACGCGAAATCGAGTTGGAAATCACGAACAGATACGCGCGCTATTGGTGCGTGTGATCTCCAACCTCTCAAGCGTGCCGCGGGCCAGAGCGACCCTCGCCTCGGGCCGTCCCAGGGGCCACCGAAGGCGTCGAAAGAGGGGGGTCGCTCTGGCCCGCTCTGCCGATTGCCCGCGACGTGCGAGCGGCAAAACACGGGCGATCTGTCTACCGGGATGTCTATCTCTGAAGCGGGCTTCACTCGCGATCAATAGCCGATTGGATCGCGCTGCGCGGCCGTCTGGGAGTTGCTTTCGACGAGAACATCGACGCTTGTGGAAGCGATGGGAGACCTGCTTTTCGCGCATTTTATCGCGCTCCGCGCCGATCAATCACGATCGCGTCGGAAAAGATCGCACGCGTCTTGCTTCCTAAACCGCGTGAGCGATGAGACTCGCTGAGATCGTCAGAAACCGCCAGAGACGAATCGAGACGCCACTGCCGCCATCGGCTACCAATGTCATCGCGCCGAACACCAGGCATTCACACGTGCACACAGGCAAGCCATGAATCGAGCAATTCCTACCATCGACGCTCCGCGAGCAACTGAACCGCGTGATCGAGCCGTTGTCGGCGGACTTGGCGACGACCTCCTCACCGTCCATGACGCCGCGCGCCTCCTCAACGTGACCCCTTCGTGGGTCTACGAGCACACGCGCGACGACGCTGAGGACAGCCTGCCGTTCGTGAAACTCGGCAAGTACGTGCGCTTCGATCGCTGAAGCCACAGTAGGCAAGACGAGCCACTCCG
>JACOUA010000154.1 GCA_016178075.1 Acidobacteriota bacterium | reverse complement strand
GCCGCCCCGACCGACCCGCTACGCGAGTAGATCGTCCACGCAATCACGCCGAAGAGGGCGGGCCACCAGATGCCGGCAAACTGCCGCAGCTCGCGCGGGGACGGGTTTCGGTTGATTTTGAGAAGGGCCATAAGAAGGTCTCAGCTGTCAGCTCTCTATCAGCGCTCGATACGGGCACGGCGCCGGTCGCGGGTGGCCAGGAACGGGCGCCCCGCCGGGCGCGGAGGCGTCAGCCGTGATCATGTTTTCGGCCAGCACCCGGTGGGGCTGTTCCCGGCCAGGACCCGCCGCGGCGCTTTCTGTCTCGTCCCATTAATCCAGCTGGAACTGCGCCAGGTAGGCGTCAATCTCGTGCGGCTTCGCCTGAGGCTGCTGCTCCTTCAGCAGCACGAACCGCTCGAGGACGAGCACGTCCATGTTGGTCGCCAGGAAGCACCGATATGCGTCCTGCGGTGAGCAGACGATCGGCTCGCTGCGCACGTTGAAGCTGGTGTTGATGACGACCGGACAGCCTGACTTGCGCTCGAATGCCCGGAGCAGCTGGTAGTAGCGGCCGTGACGGTCGGGGTCGACCGTCTGCACGCGCGCCGAATAGTCCACGTGGGTGATGGCCGGCACGTCCGACCGCAGAATCTTCAGCTTCTCAATCCCTGTGACGTGCGCGACCTCGCCGTTCACCGGCGTGCGGTGCGACTCGCGAACCGGCGCGACGAGCAGCATGTACGGACTCTGCTCCCGCGGGCGCGTCTCGAAATAGTCGTCCACTCGTTCTTCGAGCACCGACGGCGCGAACGGCCGGAACGACTCGCGGAACTTGATCTTCAGGTTCATGACTGACTGCATCTTCGGGCTGCGCGCGTCGCCGATGATGCTGCGGCCGCCGAGCGCCCGCGGCCCGAACTCCATGCGGCCCTGCAGCCAGCCCACGACCTTCTCGCTCGCCATGAGCTCCGCCACATGATCGCAGAGCGCCTCGTCGGTCGGGAAATACCGATAGGCCGCGCCGGCCCGATCCAGAAACGTCTTGATCTCGTCGTCCGAGAACCGCGGGCCGAGGAGCGACCCATGCTGGCTGTCGCGCGCGTGCGTCCGCCGAGGCTTGCCCAGGAGCTGGTGCCAGATGAACAGTCCCACTCCCAGCGCGCCACCGGCGTCTCCCGCGGCGGGCTGGATCCAGACCTGATCGAAGGGCCCCTCTCGGAGGATGCGGCCGTTGCCGACGCAGTTGAGCGCGACGCCGCCCGCCAGACACAGGTTCTTCAGGCCGGTCCGGGCCTGCGCGTGACGCGCGGCGCGCAGCATGATCTCTTCGGTCACCACCTGGATCGACGCCGCGATGTCCATTTCGCGCTGGCCGATCGGCGTTTCCGGCTTCCGCGGCGGCCCTCCGAACAGCCCGTCGAACTTCTTCGACGTCATCGTCAGGCCCTGACAGTAATTGAAGTACGACATGTCCATCCGGAACGAGCCGTCATCCTTGAGATCGATGAGGCGTTCGCGGATCAGATCGGCGTACTTCGGCTCGCCGTACGGCGCGAGCCCCATCAGCTTGTACTCGCCGGAGTTGACCTTGAAGCCGGTGAAGTAGGTGAACGCGGAATAGAGCAGCCCGAGCGAGTGCGGGAACCGCAGCTCGTGCGTCAGCGTGATGCGGTTGCCCCGACCCATCCCGAGGCTCGCCGTCGCCCACTCACCCACGCCGTCGAGGGTCAGGATCGCGGCCTCCTCGAACGGACTGGGGAAGAACGCGCTCGCCGCGTGCGATTCGTGGTGGTCGGTGAAGACGTATCGCTTCTTGTACGCTCCCCGAAGGCCGCGGCTCATCTCGCGGGGCAGATACAGCTTCTGGTTGAGCCACAGCGGCATTGCCTGCAGGAACGAGCGAAAGCCGCTCGGCGCGTACGCCAGGTACGTTTCGAGCAGCCGCTCGAACTTGAGCAGCGGCTTGTCGTAAAAGCCCACGTAGCTCAAATCACCCGGCTTCAGCCCGGCTTCCGTGAGGCAGTATTCAATCGCGTGAATCGGAAAGTTGTAGTCGTGCTTCCTGCGCGTGAAGCGCTCTTCCTGCGCCGCGGCGACGATCTCGCCGTCGACGACCAGGGCGGCCGCCGAATCGTGATAGAAGGCCGAAATGCCGAGGATCGAGGTCACAGGCTGAGTTTTCAGTTCTCAGTTCTCAGTTTGCAGTTTTCAGTTGCAAATTCTCAATTCTGAACCAACCGTCAAAGTCTAGGCCCAAGGCCAGCAACTGACAACTGATAACTGCGAACTGTCAACTTCTTCTCACCGCCGCTGGCGGAGCCCCTCGCGCTCCGCGGCTAGGAACCACTGGCCAAAGCGGCTCGACCATCCGTGAATCTTCGACTCCGTCCCGACGTAGAAGCACGAGCCGTAGGCGATCGGCGTCCGAAACTTGGGATCGAGCGGCCTGTCGCCGCCGATTTCCCGGTAGAACACGAAGTCCCGAAAGGCGCGGCGCGCGTAGTCCAGCGCGCCACCATCACCGGTCCGGATCCAGAGCCAGCCGGCGGCGTCGGCCGCAAACAGCATCCAGGCCGCCTGGCCATCGTCGGGCTTGGTTTGTCCTGGCACCCAGCGATAGGTAATCTGCATCGGGACGTAGCCACCGTCCCGGGTGACGCCGCCGAAGGTGGCGGTCGTCATGATATAGCGCACCATTCGCTCGATCGTCGCGCGCAGCCGCGCTTCGAGGGGGTGCCCACTGCCGCGCAGCACGAACTCGTAGGCGTCGATCATCGCCTCGAGCGCGTACAAGCTCTGAAGCGGCTGCACCTGCTTCGCGTTCTCGTCGAAGAACACATATCCGCGCGAGCCGTCATGTTCTTCGTATTGGACCGTGCCCAGGAGCGCATCGGCCACCGCCTGCATCGGGCTGACCGGACCCTTCGGCGTGTTCAGCGGTGTCGTCGGATCGAGGATGTAGCGGCTGCCCAGCACCATCGCCAACCAGCCGTGCCCCCTGATTTCTCGCTCTTTCAGCGGCACACCCGCCGCTTCATACAGGAATCCGCGCGCCCCTTCCACGGTCTCGACGACGGCGTCGAGCCCCCGCCGCTCGCCCGCCCACAGGTAGTGCATCAGGTACCCGCGGTTCCACGTGTGCGTCGGGCGGCCGGCGCCGAAGCAGTTGGCGGGACCCAGGTGGTTGCCCATCTCCCAGTTCTTCTGGAAATTGAACCAGGGCCCGTTCTCCCACGTGTGGTAGATGTCGAGATCGATCTCGTGCCGCGCCATGATCTGGGCCGCGTCGAAGAACTCCACGTACCCGGTCCGCAGCGCGTGCATGTAGAGCGCGTAGATCCAGTCGTAATGGTTTCGCGAAAACGGCTCGTCCGCGCCGCAGTCCGACCCCCAGGCGAGATCGCCGTAGTCCCGCCAGTTGCCGCGGAAGCGGGCCATGTGCTCGACGATCGTTCCTGACGGCGCACACCGCTGCGGATCGACCTCGTTCGGCAGGACCTGCGCGCGGTGCAAACGCTCGAATCGATCGAGCGCTTCTCCCCGCTCGCCCGCAATCCCGGAAATCGGGGTCACCAACAGGCCGTACGCGCCGGTCGACTCCACGTACGCGGGATCGGGGAACCCAACCGGGCGCGGCGCGGGTCGTGGAAACGGCTGCGCGGGATCCCAGTCGACCACGACGTGACTGATCGTTCCCCGCTCGAGATCGAGATCGAACGTCTTTTCGAGCCCGGTGCCGAACTCGTGAGGACCGCGAGGCAGGAGCTGCAGATCGCCGGCCCGCAACTCGTCGACCTGAAGCGGCGCGGGGTACGGGCCAGGATTCCAATTCTGGGAGTGATTCTGTCGGAAGGTGAACTCCACCCTCACCTTGGCGCTTCCGCGCCAGAAGGTCATTCGGGCACGGAATCTGATCAGCGGATCGAAAGCGCTTCCGTCCGTCTTCCTGAAATCGCCTTCGACCTTCACGACGGTCATCATCGGACCGGACACTTCTACCTGCCAGGGCGCGACCTGCCCGAGCGGTCCCTGCGACGCTGGCGCGCTGAACGGCGCGGCCACATACTGCGCGCCCCGGACGACCAACCGGAAATCGCGTCCGTCGACGAGGAACGACCGCTTGTCGAAGGTGAAGGTGGATGCGCCGGTGTTCACCACGAGGCGCGCGCCATCGTCGCTCGTCGCCAGCGGGCGATCGATCGCGCCCGCTTTGCCCTGCACGAGCCGGTAGCGTTCGCCGCCGCCGGGTCTGACGTCGGCGATGAGGGCAACGTGAACCACGCGGATGCTGCCGTCGGACCAATAGGCCGCCGGCATCAGTTGCGCGGCTACCGGCACCCCGGAATCCGTCTCCACGTGCCAACCCTGTGGGTCCCGCATCGCGCTCGGCGCGAACGGCATCCCGGTGATCGCCGGGGCGGTCCCGGTCAGCGTGCCGTCGGGCGCGGGAACGACGAACGATGGACGCGTCGAATCCGTCGAGACGACGATCCGCCGGGGCTGCTGCGCTTTCGCCGCCGCTGCTCCTTTGGCGCGTGACTGATTCGGAACCGACGAGGTGAGCGAGGCCGCCACAAACGTGACGCCGAGAACGACCAGGGTGCCAGTGCGCATGGGCAAGGAGTTCGGGCGTTGCCCGGAAAATGGGGAAAACCTGTGCAACCACGAGACAGTCGCCGGGTGACCGAGTGGAGCCCGACCTGTCCGCTGTGTCTTATCGGCCGGTGGCGGCCTCTCATGCAACATCACACCAGCGAGCCCAAACTGGCTCACTCCCGCCCCATTCTGCTAAGATGTGGCTCCCCCGAAACTTGCGTCTGAGGAGCGCAACCCGGGGGGATGTCTCCAGAGGCACGCAAACCGGTGGCAGTGCGCCTGTTCGTTGGAAACCTTCCTTTCGGGGCAACCGAAGCCGATCTGCGGAATCACTTCTCCGCTGTGGCCCCCCCGGTGAGCATCCTGATGCCGGTCAATCGAGAGACCGGCCGCCCGCGCGGATTCGCGTTCGTCGATTTTACGGATCGCAGCGCGGCGGAGGAGGCCATTCGCCGCTTCAACGGTCAGAGTTTTCAGGGGCGCCCGCTCGCGGTCTGCGAGGCGCGGGCGCGCGAGGATCGTCCCCCGGGCTTCCGACCCGACCCGGATCGGCAGGGGCCGCCCCGGTTCATGGATCCGCCCGGTGGTCTGCCCCTGCCACGCGACCGCGGGTTCGGGCGAGGCGAGCCCAAGCGCACGAAAGTCCCGGCCCGCAAGCAGACGAAAGCGGAGACCGGTGGCCCGAAAGGGCCGATTCGCGAGCGGCACACCGGACGCGTGTTCGACGTGGACGAATACGGCGCGAAGGACGAGCCGATCGAGTTCGAGGACTTCGCGACGCGCGCGAAGGATCCGTTCGCGCCTCCTGATCAGGACGAGGAATCCTGAGAGATCACGAATGGACAGAGTGACGAATTGACGGAATGACGAATCGCCCGCCGGGCCGATTCGTCATGGGTGAAGGCCAATGCGTCAATGCTCGTTCTTTGATCTGTCGTGTCGTCTGATCGCGATCGTCCTGCTGGCGTTCTTGTCGAGCGCGCCGAGCTGTACCCCTTCGACTCGGCAGCCGCAGCCGTCGCCATCACCCTCCCCCACGCCGTCACCAAGTCCGACGCCGCCGCCGTCACCTTCAGCGGAAGTCTTTACGGCCGACGACGGTACGCGGTTCTCCGTCGAGGTGGTGATCACCAATCTCGAGGTCGCGTGGAGCCTGACCTTTTCACCGGACGGTCGATTGTTCGTGACCGAGCGGCCTGGACGCGTCCGCATCGTCCAGTTCGGTCAACTGCTCGCGCAGCCGGCGTTGGTCCTGGCCGACACGGCATCGCTCGGAGAATCCGGCGTGCTCGGGCTGACGCTGCACCCGCGGTTCACCGAAAACGGTCTCGTCTATCTCGTGTACACGGCGCGTCGCCCGGACTCCAGCGTCGTGAATCGGCTGATGCGTTTTCGCGAGCTCAACAACACGCTCGGTGAACCGCGAGTGCTGCTCGACAACATTCCGGCCGCCAGCACCCACGATGGATCGCGCGTCCGCTTCGGCCCGGACGGGAAGTTGTACATGACGATGGGCGACGCGTCGCGTGCCGCGAGCGCCCAGGAGCTCGGATCACTGAGCGGCAAGATCTACCGCATGAACGACGACGGCACGACACCGGCCGACAATCCGTTCGGCTCGCTCCTGTATTCGTACGGGCACCGCAACCCGCAGGGCCTCGACTTCCATCCGGTGACCGGCGATCTCTGGGAGAGCGAGCATGGGAACATCGGCCACGATGAGATCAATCGCATCGAGCGGGGCGGCAATTACGGCTGGCCGACGATCGAGGGCAGCCAGACGCGGGCCGGCATGGTCACGCCGGCGCTGTTCTTCGAGCCCTCGATTCCGCTCTCGGGCGCGTCGTTCTATACGGGATCGGCGATCCCGAATTTCCGGAACAACTTCTTCGTCGCCACGCTCGGGTCGCAGCACATTCAGCGCGTGCGCCTGGATCCGGTCGACAACCGGCGGATCGTCGCCAACGAACGCCTGCTGGCGGGCCGCTACGGCCGCCTGCGCGACATCACGACCGGCCCCGACGGCTTCCTCTATTTTTCGACCAGCAACCGCGACGGACGCGGTACGCCGGCCACCAGCGACGATCGCATCCTCAGGATTGTGCCAGCGAGGTAGCCGACGTAGGGATCAGGGGTCAGGGATCGGGGACCGGCCCCGACCCCGAACCGCCTCGGCAAGGATCGTCACGAGTTCCTCGGATGTGATCCGGCCTCGTCCTTCGATCGCGAGGGCGGCGAACCCCGTCAGATTCGCCACCGCAAAACTCAGGCCTTTCAGATTGCGCTCTGGCGGCACGCCGGGAATCGGTCTTGGATAGCCGGACGCGCTGAACGCGGGACGTCCGGATTCGAGGACGATGAGGCGATAGCGATCGCGGGGACATTCCCAATCGAGCGCAACGGCGATCACCTCGGGGAGCGCGCCAGGCAGCCATGGCTCGTCGGCCGAAGGAGCGGCCGCGATGATGGCGACTCCCGCACCCGACGCGAGCTCCACGGCAGGTTCAAGCACGGCGCGATGCTCCTGCCTTGTCGTGCCCAGACTCAAGTTAATCAGGTTCGCGCCATGATCGACGGCGACCTCAATGCCGCGCGCAAGCGCCTCGGCGCTGGTCGACAGCGCGCGGTCAAAGACTTTCACCGCGATGATATCGACGAGCGGAGCCTTCTCCTTGATTGCGGCGGTGACAGCGGTGCCGTGTCCCAGGCGGTCGACGAAATCCGCGCGGATCTCGAGGTCGGAGGTGATCTGGACTCCGTCAGCGACGCCTCTGACGTGGGGGTGTGCCGCGTGCACACCGCTGTCGATCACCGCGACGCGAACAGCCTTTCCAGTCGAAGGCATGGATCGAATACCGGACGGACAGACAAGGCGCGGAAGGTGCCTTCGTCATCACCCGATAAATCGCCAAATCGCGAAGTCGCCAGATCGTCAGATCTTCATCAGCGGTCGAACAGCGTCGCGAACGCGCCTTCGCGGTCGTCGAGCAGATCCGCCGGTCTGCCCTGCTGTACCGCCCGCGCGCCCTGGAGCACGATTGCGCGATCCGCCTCGAGGGCGAGCTTCATCCGGTGGGAAATGACGATGGTGGTTCGATCCTTCATGAGCGCGTCGAGCCCATCCGCGACGCGGCGCTCGGTTGCGGGATCGAGCGACGCGGTCGGCTCGTCCAGGACCAGCACGGCAGGATCGGCCAGCATGGCGCGCGCGATCGCGATTCGCTGCCGCTCCCCCGCTGAAAGAGCCAGCCCGCGTTCGCCGACGACGGTCGCCAGTCTCTCGGGAAGCTGTGACACGAACTCGGCGAGACCGGCCGCGGCGGCCGCGACCTCGAGATCGGCATCGGTCGCATCGGGCCGAACGTAGCGCAGATTCTCGGCGATGGACGCGTGAAACAGCACCGGCTCCTGCTCCACCCGCATGACCAGGCGCCGGACGTCCGCGAGCCGCAACGCCCGGAGATCGTGACCGTCCAGCCGGACGGCCCCCGAATCCGGATCGATCAGGCGAACGAGCAGGTCGGCAATCGTCGACTTGCCGCTGCCGCTCGGGCCGACGAGCGCGACGTGCTCGCCCGAAGACACCGTAAACGACAGATCCTCCAGCACGGGGGCGCCACGATCGAAAGAGACGCTGACGTGATCGAGCTCGAGCCTGCCGCTCGCGCGTGCGAGCGGATGCGCGTCGGCCGTTTCGACCACCTCCGGCGGACAATCGAGGATCTCGTGCACCCTGAACGCGACGAAGGTGCCGAGCGTCAGGCTGCCGGCGACCACCCGCTGCCCGCCGTACAGAAAAATCAGCGCCGTGGCCCCGGCGAGGATGAGGCCCGGCACGCCGCCTGCGAGATAGCTCGTGAGCTGCATCCGCATCAAGGCGCGCACGAAGTCGTCGTTCCGCTCACGAAAGCGCGCGACCTCCCGCTCCTGCGCGTTCGACGTCACGACGACCCGCATCGCCTGCAGCGTTTCGATCAGGAAGCTGCCGATGCTCGCGCTCGTCTCCCGCACCCTCGCGACGCGCCCGCTCATCGCCGCGCGGTAGCGGACCAGCGTCCAGGCGCTGGCCGGCACGAGCGCGATGCTCACGAAGAACAGCGGCAGGTCGAGCCACGCCATCACGGCCAGCGTGCCGCAGAGAAACAGGACGTTGCCGGTCCACGCCAGCAGCGTTTCGGCCGCCACCCGCTGGATCTCGCCGATGTCGTTGTTCAGGCGCGCCACGATGTCGCCCATCCGCGTCCGCGCGTAGAACCGCGGCGAGAGCCGCTGCAGGTGGCGATACATCGCCAGCCGCATGTCGAACAGGATCGACGCCGATGTCTTCGTGTACAGGAGCCCGGACACGAGGTTCAGCCCGAAACTGACGGCGGTGAGGGCCGCGAACGCGACGGTGATCCAGCGGAGCGCCCCGAGATCGCGACCGATGAGCGCCCGATCGACGAGGTCCTTCGTCAGATACGGGACCGCGAGGGCGACGGCCGTTCCGATGAGGCTGAGGAGCAGAACCGCCGCGAGCTGCCGCCGGTACGGCGTGACGCTTGCCAGCGCGCGTCGCAGCTCGGGGGAGAGCATAAGAATTGGTGATTGAGGATTGGCGAATCGCCACTCCTCAATTCTTCGTGGGCGGCGTGACGAACAGATC
>JACOUA010000153.1 GCA_016178075.1 Acidobacteriota bacterium | reverse complement strand
TGACGTCTGCCGCGAGATCGAGTGGGTGCGAGGACAGCTCGCGTCGTCATTGTCGTCACGGGGGCGGTGTGGCACCGCCAGCTCGGGCCCGGCTCCCACCAACGTCATTGATCCTGAGCGGGGCCGCACATCGAAGGAGAGCATCATGACGAGTCGCTCGGCAGCCCTGTTCCTGGCCACGCTGGCGGCGTTCACGGCCTCGTCGATCGGTGCGCAAAACCGGCCCGCCGCGCCCAGGACGCCACGGATCTACGTGTTCGAGGGCGGCAGCATCAAAATGCTCGACCCGAAGCCGTTCAACTTCACCAGGGAAGAGCTCAAGCAAACCGACTTCGTCGTCACGTCCTATCTCATCGTCCATCCGCGGGGCGCGCTGATGTTCGACTCGGGCGTCATTCCCGACGCCGCGTTCAAAGGCGACGGCAATCCGGTGACGCAAGGCGGCATGTCGGCGACAAAAGCGGAGCGCGACGCGATGTTCGCGGACAAACCGCAGGGCTTCATTCAGCCGGCCCATTTCAGCGCGCTCCGGGACGCGAAGACCAGGATTCTCGACAATGAGGATTTCGATGTGTTCGGCGACGGGACGGTCGTCGTGAAGTCGGCGCCGGGACATACGCCCGGGCACCAGGTCGTGTTCGTGAAGCTGGCGAAGACCGGCCCGGTCGTCCTGGGCGGCGATTTGTACCACTATCCAGAGGAGCGCACGACGGGCCGCATTCCCATCACGCTCGAATTCAACGCGGACCAGTCACGCGCTGCGAGGGCGAAGATCGAAGCGTTCCTGAAGGAAATGCGGGCGCAGCTGTGGATCGAGCACGACATCGCCACGCACGCGGAGCTCCCGAAGGCTCCCGCCTATGTCGATTAGCCTCAATGCGTCAAAAAAACTCACGCAGCGCGCGCCAACGCGTTGGCGATACGCGTGAAGGTGTGCCGCGTCGCGGCATTGTTGGTCAGGCGTAATTGGGTGATGCCGTCTGGGCGCACGAGGAGCGCGGCGCGATGAAACACTTCAAACCGCAGCGTCTGCACGGTGTGGAGCAGATGGAGCACGGTGTGTTTCCGCGAGCGCGTCCGGGGTGCGGCGACGGTGTCGATTTGGAAGTTCGTCAAGAGATTGTGCGTCAAGGCCACGAGTTGCTGCCACGCGCTATTGGCCGCGTAGGCGTTGGTGGGCACGGTGTGAAACGCGAGCCCGGTCTTCAGGTGCCCGATCGTTTTCTCGTGGTTGCCCCGCCCGCCCATGAAGTGCCACAGATTCCGGATCGTCAGCGGAAGGTTGCTCGCCACGGCGGAGTACTCATAGTACCCGTCGTTGGGGTCAAACAGGTCGAGCTGGTAATTCTTGGCCGTACGATGATGCACCCGCTTGCGGTAGATTGTGACCGCGATGGGAAACGCCCACGGCGTCAGGGCCGCGGACAACGTAAAGCCCGCCACGTCCGGGGCCACGGCCTCCCAGTCACGCTGGCCGCGGATGTACTGCTGGAGATCGAGCCACCGGTAGAACGGGACCTTGATCGCATACCCGGCCCCCTGCGCGCCCACCCACCGCAGCACATCTTCGCGGAAAAAGGCGCCATCCATGCGAAACCGCACGTGGTGGGCGGGTACCGTCGCGACCACTTGCTTCCACACGGCCCGGAGAAAGGGCAGGCTGGCTTTCCCGTCGTGGACGTGGCCCGAGCGGTTCTGCACCCGGAGGATGTGCGTGGTCTCGGCCACGTGCGCGAGAATCGGGTAGTAGCTGGGCACGCGGCGGTGATGCGGGTTGAACCCGCGGAACGCCCGTTCGACCTGCAGGCCCGTCGAGACGACGACGCCATCGACATCGATCGTCAGGGTGCGCAGCCCGAGCCCCGGCAACACGTGTGCGACGACGCCCGCGTTGAGATCCTGCAACCGGCCGACGGTGCTCATGGTGAAGTGCTTGAGCCAGCGACCCAGGGTGCGCGCGGTTGGCACGACCCGCACGCCCGCGAAGCGGCGGAAGAGCGGGTCGTCCTGCACATACCCCAGATGGCGGAGCCGGCGCCCTCCGACGATCAGCAGCCCGATCAGCAGGCGCACCATCGCGACCACGCCGTAGTCGCCCCACGTGACGGTGCCCGCGCACGCGTCGCGCACCAGCGTGTTGAAGCGGGTCCGCCGGAGATAGCGGGCGAACAACTCGAGTCCCGCGTACGACGTCAGTGCGACGTCACCAAAGTCCAGCGCCAGATCCCCATTGACACGCGCGTGCAAATCGAGTTTCCTTTGTCTCATCGTCCAAGGCCCTTCGTTGAGGGAAGAACGGGTTGGGTCGCACCTCCTTTCAACCACAACGGCGGGCCTTTTTCAATGTCAAACTGTCATTTCATAAGAAAAGAAATGACGCATTGAGGTTAACTGCGTTTGAATCGGTGCAACGAGTTCCGGGAACATCGACATCGTGGTCTCCTTGCGCGCAACCCCGCGCGCCGTGTTGTTTTCAAGTGGCTGTCCAAACAGCGACAAGGTCGGTAGTCGTCGCCCACAGCCGACAGATGTAGTCGTTGAGAGCAAGCCGCGCGAGGACGGGTTCACTCATTGGATCCGTTTCCCCTCCGTTTCCCATTTGGACGTAAGGCCGGCGACTCGCCGCGGCAAGGATCAGCAACCAGCGGTTCGCTGGAAGTCGAAGACTGGTCTGGAGTTGAGGTGTCTTGCGGCAGCTCAGAGCAACTACCAGCAGCTTGCGGTGATGTGCCCTGTTTCTCGTCTGTTAACCGGAGGGTTGCTGGTTCGAGTCCAGCCTGAGGAGCCATCTTTTCAACAACTTGCGGCTGTGGTTCTTGTGGCGCTCCGTCGCGTTTCCCATCCGTTTCCCATTTTTCGGTTCCCCCC
>JACOUA010000152.1 GCA_016178075.1 Acidobacteriota bacterium | reverse complement strand
GGTGGCCGGCCGGTACGGCTTGACCTCGTAGCCGACGCGGTTCACGAGCAGGATGCCGCGATCGCCGAAGAAATAGTTGCCGTACAGCTCCCGCGGATCGTCCTGTCCCGGGACCATCGCATTCGACAGCGTCGCCACAAAATTCTCATACTGCCACGTGACCGCGTAGGTATCCGGCACCCGCTCCGGATCGCGGGGGAGGCGCACGTATTGCGCCGACGCGCTGGTCAGAAGCGGCGCCTTCGTGTCTGTGCGCATGTACCAGTTCATGACATCGGTCAGGTGCACGCCCCAGTCGGTCAGGTTGCCGCCGCCGTAGTCGTACCAGCCGCGCCAGTTTCTCCGCGACGGCACAAACGGCTTCCGCTTCGCGGGACCCTGAAACATCTCCCAGTTGAAGCCCGGCGGCGGCGCCTGCGGCGTCTCCGGCTGCGGTGGCGCGAAGCCTCCACCACCGGGCGGGCACATCTGGCAATGGTTGACGCTGCCGCCGATGTAGCCGTCCTGGAACAGCGTCGCGGCCTCCTGGAAATGATGCCAGCTTCGCTGCTGCAGGCCGACCTGCACGATGCGATCCGATCTCCGCGCGGCGTCGAGCATCCTCACGGCGGGCTCGATCTCGTTGGAGATCGGCTTCTCGACGTACACGTCCTTCCCGCCGGCCACCGCGTCGACCATCATCGGGCTGTGCCAGTGATCCGGCGTCGCGATGAGCACGGCATCGATGTCCCGGCGCTCGAGGATGCGGCGGTAGTCCTCGTACATCTCCACCTTGCTGCCCTGCGTGTCGCCCAGTCGCGCGGCGGTCTTCTCGAGCCGGTCCCTCGCGACGTCGCAGGCGGCCGTGAAGACGCTGTCCTTGTGCTTCATCCAGTCGGTCGCCACCTGGTTCCCCCGGTTCCCACATCCAATGATGCCGACACGGATCCGATCGTTGGCCCCCTGTGCCGCTCCAAGAGACGACGACCGGGCCGCGATCCCGGCCGCGATGGTTGCCTGCAGGAATTCACGTCTGTTCACCATGACTGGTCTCCCTTCGCTGGCAGCGAGACACGAACAACGCCAGAATGTTACGGCAGTTCCTTGACGGCGATGACACGCCAGCGCCAGAAGCCGCCGTCGACCCATCGCGGAGTCTTCTCGTTCGACTGATGCATCTGGATGGCCATCATGCCATCGGTGGCGCCGTTGGCCGCGTGATTCGCCGTGTCGGTGAAGTCGGTCACGAGCTGGTCGTTGATCCACACCGTGATGTGCGGAATCTCTCCTTCGATCCGCGCGCGCACCGAGTTCCACGCCTCACGCTTCCAGGCCTTCTGCCAGACGGCGTTTCGCTGGCGCGCCCGTTCCGCCCGCTGTTCGTCGGTGAGATTCTCGGCGCCGCGGCCAAAGCCGTTGACGCCCTTGAGCCCCTCACCATAGATGCCGCCCATGTTGCCGCCCGGCAGGTAGTCGAGCATCACCTGGTACGCCTCGCCGGCCTCGTTGGAGCGGAGAAACAAGCCGCTGTCACAGCCCCAATCCGGCTTGATCTCCATGTACACCTCGACGTTTCTGTATTTCCTGTCGGTGAGCAGGATGCCGCCGTTGCCCCGCGGTTGCTGCGTGCCGACGATGAGCCCATGCCCGATGTGATAGTCCGGCGTCGTGCCGTGATGGTTGGTCCGGCTGACGTGCCAGCCGTCCAGGTCCCTCCCATTGAAGATCGGCGTGAAGCCGGCGGGAATCTTTGGTCCTTCGTCAACCGGCGGAACGTAGAACTCGCGACCGACGGTCGCGCCGCCCGGCTTGGCGGGCAAGGGAGCCTGGGGCGCCGCCGCGCCCAGCGGGGCGGCGAGAATGGTGACCGCGACGAACCAGGCGGCTCTCGGCATAGTGTCTCCACGGGACATGGGGGGTGACGAGACTTGGACCAGAGCGCAGCGTACTCACGGCCCAATGACGACTCAACCGAAATCGATGCGACTAGCGGCGATCGTCGGCCTGCGGGTCGACGCACCTGTGCCGCCGAGGTCGAAGGCCGCACCGAGCGACGCGGCAAGCGCGCGCTTCTGGAACTCGCGGCGCGTGATGCCGCGGCGGCGTGAGGCGCGCATCGTTAAGGATTCGTCCAGGAATAAGTGTGTCATTCTGGGCGTCGAGGCGCCCGCTTGGCAAGGCGCGACGAGCGCACATACCGGGCGTATGTAGGTGAGGAGCAACGAAGCCAGGCGGGATGCATCGGCGTCCAGAATGGCACAGTTATTCCTGGACGAGTCCTAACGGCGGCCCCCTCCGCTCTGCGACGTCCGTCGGCGATTCCCTTCCTTCGAATCCTCGGTCTCCGTCGCCAGCCACTCCTTCAACGCCTGTCGCAGTTCTCTGACGAGCTGGGGATTTTCGGCCGCGAGCGTTCGACGTTCGGCGAGATCCGTTTCGACGTTGAACAGCTCCGGCGGGTTGTCGCCGGTGATCACGAGCTTCAGATCGCCGCGCATGGCGGCAATCTGGTTGTAGTTCTCGGATCGCCATTCAAAGAAGAGCGTGCGGGCCGGGGCCTTCTCGCGGCCGAGCCACACCGGCAGCATGTTGGTGCCGTCCACGCGCCATGGCGGCGACGGCACGCCACCGGCGGCAGAGACGAGGGACGGCAGCACGTCCATCATGTGGGTCATCGCGCTCGAGACGACGCCCGCAGGCACCTGACCCGGCCATCGGACGACGGCCGGCACCCGCACGCCGCCTTCCCAGAGATTGCGCTTCTGCCCGCGGAACGGTCGATTGCTGTCGTGAAACGCCGCGGCGCTGATCGTGTCGGTCTCGAAGGTGGCGCCCTGATCGCTCATGAACATGACGATCGTCCGCTCGCGCAACTGCAATTCGTCGAGCGCCTTTACGAGCCGGCCGACTTCCTTGTCCAGCCGCGTGATTTGAGCGGCGTAGGTGGCGTACAGCGGCTTGGCCGGATCTTTCTCTCGAAACTTGCCGCGATGCTCGGCGATGTCCTCCGCGGGCGCTTCGATCTTGCGATGGGGCGCGGTGTACGCGACGTACAGGAAAAACGGCTGATCGCGGTGCCGCCGCATGAAATCGATCGCGTGATCGCTGAAGAGCGCGTCCGCGTAGCCACTGACGGGCCGTTCGTCGCGCCCGAGCCAGAGTTTTTTCGGAAAGTGCTCCCATGCCTCCCGCGCGTTTGTGAACCCGAAGAACTCGTCGAACCCCTGATCCATCGGGTGGACGTAGGTCGTCTGGCCGGCGCGCGGAGCGCCGTGATGCCACTTGCCGAACAGGCCGGTGACATACCCGCGCGGCTTGAGCGCTTCGGCGATCGTCACCTCGCCTGTTGGCAGGTCGGCGCCGTTGACCGATACGCCGTTATGGATCGTGTACTTGCCAGTGAGGAGCACGGCGCGGCTCGGTGCGCACACGGCGCCGCCGCTGTACCACCGGCGGAAGCGGGTGCCCTGCGACGCGAGCCGATCGATATGCGGGGTCTGCCATTCCGTCCGCCCGTTGAAGCCAAGCTCGCCCCACCCGAGATCGTCGGCCAGCAGGATGACAATGTTGGGCGGCTGATCGGCTGCGCGCGCGAGCGGCGACAGCATCGTCAGACACAGCGTGAGGAGAAATCGTTTTCGCATCGGCTCCTCAGAAGATGAATTTCGCGCCGAACTGCATCTGTCGCGGCGTGCTGATGGTGGTGCGAATCGTCCCGAAATCGGGGCTCAACAGGTTCGCGTTCGGTAGGCCGTACGACGGATGATTCAACACATTGAAGACCTCGCAGCGCACCTGCAGCCGCTTCTGGTCGCCGACGCGGACGGTCTTCATCAGGCCGACATCGACGTTGGCATAACCCGGCCCCTCGAGCGCGTTGCGCGCAAGGTTCCCGAAGCGATACGTGCCATCGGAATGTCTGGGCACCGAAAAGGCGGCGCGATGCAGCCAGCCGTCCGGCGTCGGATGGTCGAGCGTCGGATTGCCGACGAGGTCCGCACGCCACGTGCTGCTGGTCACGCCGAGCGCCGTGGTCGGATCGGGCACCGTCACATCGTAGAACGCGCCGGATTGGATCGACACGATCCCTGACAGCTGCCATCCGCCCGCGATCGTGCCAAGGAGCGGGCGATCGCTCAGCCACCGCCGCCCCGATCCGAACGGGAACTCGACGACGAAGCTGGCGCCGAGGCGGTGGCGGCGGTCGAACGCCGAGTGGCCGCGATCGTTCTGGAGGTTGTGGACGTCCTGCACGATGCCGCCCTCGGCGCCGAACAGTTCCTGGACATCGTCGATCGAATGGCTCCAGGTGTACGCGAACGAGAGCTGCGTGCCGCGCGCGAGCCGCTTGTCGAGCGTCACTTCGAGGCCATGGTACGACGCGGCCGCCGACGGCTCGCGGAAGCTGACGGTGCCGAGCGTCGGCGCGGGACGACGTTGCCGCTCGGTCCGTGGATCACCAAGATAGGCGCTGTTGATGTTGTAGACGCGCGGCAGATACTTCGACGAGGAGCCGACGTAGGAGGAGGTCACTACGACGGTATCGGCGAGCTGCCGTTGCACGCTGAGGTTCCATTGATAGATCGCCGGCAGCTTGAAGTCGCGCGCCCACACGTTCCAATTGAGGTTCGCCGGCATCGTTGTCTCGTCGCCGAGGACGGAGGCGTCGAGGCCGTCGGCGAGCTGACCCGCCGACTGCGTCGGCGTCGACCGGATCGTGACCTGGCGAAAGATCGGCCAGTTGTTGATCAATCGCGACGAGGCGCCGAGCACGCCGCCGGTCGTGCCGTAGAAGACGCCGCCGGCGCCGCGAACGGTCCAGCGCGGCGACAGCTGGTACGCAAACCCGATGCGTGGCGCCCAGTTGTTCGTGTCGGTGTCGACGAGGGCGCGCGCCGACCAGGAATCTCCGCGCTCGCCGGCGCGCAAGACCCGCACGGCGGGAAAAAGATCCATGTCGAGCGTCGTCATGCGATCCGCGGCGTCGAACGTCGGACTGTTCAGCTCGTACCGCAGACCGAGGTTGAAGGTGAGACGCGGCGCGATCCTCACGTCGTCCTGTACGAAGAACATGTAGCTGCGATCGCGCAGCGCTCCCCGCTGGAACGTGCTCGACTGCCTCGTGTTGGTCATCCCGAGGAGGAAATCGCCAAAGCTCGAGCCCGTGAACTTGCCGTTGAAGTCGAAGATGCCGCGCGTCTGGGGCGCACCGATGATGTCGGACTGAATCGAGCGCAGGTCGACGCCAATCTTGATCGTCTGCCGGCCGGTCACGATCGACAGGTTATCGAGCACCTGAAACGTGCGGCTGATCTTGTAGTTCGGCAGAAACGTGCCTTCACCGAGCGCGACATATCCGAAGCCGCCCCGGCCACCGGATCCCACCGCCCGAGCGGGATCGCGTTGCCGGTGAAGGGCAGGCCGGTCGCCGGGTCGCGCACGATCACGACCCGCGGATTGAAGATGCCCCGCCGCTCGTCCAGCGTCGGCACGACCACGAGGCTCGTCTCGTTCGTGCGAGACTTCAGGGCTTCCGTGCTGCCGAAGACAAACGTTCGGTTCCGGCGGATGGGCCCGCCCATCTTGAGGCCGAACTGGTGCTGCCGCAGGACGGGCGGATCGGCCTTGCCATCGCCGTTGCGATCCACGTAATCGAACGGATCGGGGGCATCGAAGACGTCGTTGCGGACGAATTCGTACGTGCTGCCCCGGAAGGCGTTCGTGCCCGATTTGATCGTGACATTCATCACGGCGCCGGCGCTCCGTCCGAACTCCGCCGAATAGTTGCTCGTCTGAATCTGGTATTCCTGAACGGCGTCGAGGCTCGGAATCAGCACCTGCGCTTTCCGGTCTTCCATCCCGAGGACCTGCGAGTTGTTGTCGACCCCGTCGAGGATGAAGTTGTTCTGCGTGGCCCACTGCCCGTGGGAGTTGAAGCCGCCCTCGCGGTCGCGATGCCCGAACGCCGGCAGCACGCCGCCGGCCAGGACCGCCAGTTGCTGGAAGTTGCGGCCGTTGAGCGGCAGCTCCCGGATTTCCGCTTCCTTCAGTACGTGGGTGAGCGACGAGGTCTCGCTCTGGAGGAGCGGCGCTGCGCCGATCACCGTGACGCTCTCTTCGAGCGCCCCGAGCTCGAGCTGAAAGTCGACGCGCGCGCGAGTCTGGGCGTGCACGTCGATCGCCTCGCGCAGCGTCCGCTTGAAGCCCGCCAGCTCGGCCACCACGCGATACGATCCCACGGGGAGCGCCGGAATGGTGTAGAAGCCATTCGCCGCCGTCGCCGCCTGACTGGCGACACCGGTGGCCACGCGAGTGGCGACGACCGTCACGCCCGGCAACACGGCGCCGCTTGCGTCGATCACGCGACCGGTGATCACACCCTGATCCTGCTGCGCCAGGCTCAGAGCTGGCGCGAGGGCGAACCCGACGACCATCAGCAGCAGCGCGGTTGCGCGGGTCATGGACGTTCGGAGGCGCGAGCTTACGCCGGCAGGGCAACCGGGTCAACGACTTTGGCCGCGGCTCTGTGCTCTAATGAGCGGCACTGGAGTACTCATGCGACCCCAACGCTGTCTCCTTGCCGGCGGGCTTCTGCTTGCCCTCCTGGCCTCGCGGGCCTTCGGCCAGACCACCTTCGCCACGCTCACCGGCATCGTCACCGACGGCGCCGGCGGCGTGATCCCGGGCGCCACCGTCGAAGCCAGGCACGTCCTCAGCAACTACACGTACACGACGGCGACCAACGAGGTCGGCCACTATACGCTCGGCCAGCTGCGCGAAGGGGAGTACGTCCTTCGGGTCCAGATTCCCGGATTCAGAGAGTTCGTCGCCCAGAACATTCAGCTCGCCGCGCAAGATCTGCGGCGCATCGACGTCCGGCTCGAGATCGGCCCACTCGAAACCGCGATCGAAGTCTCCGCGGGGGCTACGCTGATCGAGACCGAGACGGCCCGGATCAGCGACAGCAAAGACGCGCGCGCGCTCAAGGTCCTGCCACTCAACACACGCCAGCTGTGGAACTACCTGAGCCTCACGCCCGGCGTCGTCCAGGCCGGCGGCGGCTCGTCGACCCGCCGATTCGCCGGCAGTCGCGCCAACCAGTCCGACGCGTCGATCGACGGCATCACGGTCAGCAACGGCACCGACGGCACCCAGATCAGCCCGCTCGTCTCCTACGTCGAAAGCTTCCAGGAATTCCGCGTCGACATGGCCAACAACACCGCCGAGTATGGCGCGATCGGCCAGGTGACAGTCGTCTCGAAGTCCGGGACGAACCAGTTTCATGGGAACATCTTCGACTACTATTCGACACCGATGTTTCGCGCCCGCAACCCGTTCTCGCCGACGCGAAGCTCCGGCGTCCGCCACACGCCAGGCGGGTCGATCGGCGGCCCCGTCCGGCTGCCGGGCCTCTACAACGGCGGGGATCGGACCTTCTTCTTCCACTCGTTCGAGACCTCGCGGGGATCGCCGTCGCAGCAGCTCCTGAACCCGACCGTCGCGCCAGCCTCCTGGCGCGCCGGGGACTTTTCCGATCTCCTTCCCGGAATCGTGATTCGCGACCCGCTGAACAACAACACGCCGTTTCCCGGGAACCGCATCCCCGACTCGCGCCTCAACCCGGTCTCGAGGAAGATCCAGGAGCGATTCTTCCCACTGCCGAACTTCGGCGACACGTCGCGTCTGGTCAGCCAGAACTACCGGGAAAACAAAGCTCGGCCTTTCGATCCCAACACCTACTACACGATCCGGATCGATCATCGGTTCTCGCCGGAGTCGTTCGTCTTTGCCCGCTGGACCTGGAACCGATCCCACAGCCGCGCGTATGAGGGGAACCTGCCGACCATTGGTCAGCGCTGGCAAACTCGCGAGACGCGGGCCTTCAACGTCTCGTTCACACGGTCGCTGCGGGCGAACATGATGAACGAGTTCCGGTTCGGGATGGCGTACAACGACAACCCGCGAAACGGTCCGCTCATGGGCAGGCAGATCGCGCAGGAGCTTGGAATCGAGGGCCTCGTCGACGACCTTCCGGACATCAACGGCGTGCTCAACGTGGGGTTCACGGGAATCGGCCTCACCGGCATTACCCAGACCCAGTGGCGCCACCCGGGCTTTCTGAACTTCGTCCAGCAGTACCAGGAACACCTCTCCTGGACCCACGGGCGCCACAGCCTGAAGATGGGAGCGCTGCTCTCGCGCGTGCGGTTTTCGGATCACCAGGCGTCGAACAATCTCTTCGGCAATGTGACCTTCTCGAACCGCTTCACGGGCCATCCGTACGCCGACTTCCTGCTCGGGATCCCGACCACCGCGGCGAGGGCGTTTCCACCGATCCGAATCGATCGCATCCGCTGGGCCTACGATCTGTTCGTCACGGACGACTTCAAGTTGCGGCCGAACCTGACCGTGAACCTCGGGCTGCGCTACGAGCTGCACCCCGGCTGGGCCGAGGAAACGGGCCGGCAGGCTCTGTTCGACGTCGAGACCGGGAAGATCATCGTGCCGGACGGGACGCTCTCGAAGATCAGCCCGCTCCAGCCGCGAGGCTACGTGGATGTCGTCGAGGCCGGCCGGGCCGGGTTCCACTCGAGCCGGCTGCTGAAGACCGACGTCAACAATCTCGCCCCTCGGATCGGGATCGCCTACCGGCCTTGGGGCAATTCCACAGTGTTCCGCGCCGGTTACGGGATCTTCTTCGACATCATCCCGCGCACCGTGTCGACCGGCGGCGCCCCCTTTGTGATCAATGAGCCGAGCTTCACGAATCCGGCAGCGGCGCCGGCGGTGATCTTCCCCCGGGTCTTTCCGGCGACGGTCGGCGGCCCGACGCAGGTGAGTCTCCCCACGGCGACGCGACCCGACCTGCGAACCCCCTATTCGATGCAGTACAACTTCACGGTCGAGCGGCAGCAGTGGAACAGTGGTTTCCGAGTCTCGTACATCGGGACCAACACGCGGCAGGGGGAATGGGGCTCTAACATCAACCAACCGGTAGCCGACACGCGCCGGTACATCGACAAGCCGCGCCGCTTTCCCAATTATCCGGCCATCACGTACATCGACAACGGGGCCGGCCACCAGTACCACTCGTTGACCCTCGAAACCGAGCGCCGCTATTCTCGCGGCCTGGCGTACCAGTTCTCTTATGTCCTCGCGAGCGACATCGGCGATCTGGAGCGAGGCGAGGTGGCTGAGAACGCTTACGATCGCGGGCGCGAGCGCGGACGCTGGCTCGACATTCCAACGCACCGCATCGCCGGATTCGTCCTGTACGAGCTTCCCGTCGGACGAGGGAAGCGATTTCTGACCGGCGCGCACCCGCTGGTTCAGACCGTGACGGGGGGGTGGGAGCTGACCGTGATCTACCAGCGTCATTCCGGGCAGTTCTTGACGCCGTTGTGGACCGGCCCGGATCCGACGGGGACGGCATTCACGACCAGCGGCACCGCGCCCCAGGTGACGATCCGGCCGGACCTGTTGCGCGATCCTAATCTGCCGCCGGCCGAACGCACGACGACCCGCTGGTTCGATCCGACGGCTTTCGCGCCTCCGACGCCCGGGTCTTTTGGCACCGCCGCCAAAGGCGTCATCCACGGTCCCGGCTCCACTGTGTGGGACGTCGGGCTTGCGAAGCACTTCGACCTTGGCGAGCGGCTGCGGCTCCGCTGGGAGCTCACCGCTACGAATCTCTTCAACCACCCGAACTATTCGAATCCGGGCACCAACATCAGTTCGCTAGCGCAGGCCGGCGTGATCAGCGGCGTCGGCGACGTGTCGGACCTCGATCCCTCCGGCCCCCGATCGTTCCGCATGGGGCTCCGGCTGGAATGGTAAGCGCCATGCCCACGCAACCCGCTTTGGAAGCGTGGCGAGCAAGGCAATCTGCGAGTGACGGGCACCTCGCGGAACAAGTGACAAGCGGGAAAGCGCCTCTAGGCAGATCCGGAGCGTCAGCGACGGCTGCCGGGGGGACCCCGCGAGGAATAAGAAAATGAAGCGAACAGCGCTCCGAAGCCTGCTGGTGCTTGGCGTTCTTGCCGTCGGACTTCCCGCGCGCGGCGACGATCCGGCTCTGCGCGAGCGCGCACGAGCGGCTCTGCGCAAGGCAGTCGAGTTCTACCGCACGAACGTCTCGACTCAGGGTGGCTACCACTTCGCGTACGCGGAGGATCTCAGCTACGGGCGCTCGGAGATGAGCGATGGGCCCTCGAAGGTCGAGGTCCAGCGCGACGGGACGCCGCTCGTGGGCATGGCCTACCTGGACGCGTACGAGGCGACCCGGGACGGCTACTATCTCGAAGCCGCGCGCGAGGTCGCGCGTGCACTCGTCCGGGGGCAGTACTGCTCCGGCGGGTGGGATTACTTCATCGAGTTCGATTCGCAGAAACGCGGGCAGTACCCGTACCGTGCCGATGGACGCTGCAGCGAGAGCCCTCCGGCACGGCCCGACCGTCGGACGACGCTCGACGACAACATCACCCAGGCTGCCGTGCGCTTGCTGATGCGTGTGGATCGGGATCTCGAGTTCAAAGACGCGCAGATCCACGAGGCGGCGCTCTGCGCCCTTGACAGCCTCATCAAAGCCCAGTACCCGAACGGTGCCTGGCCGCAACGCTACTCGCGTTTTCCAGATCCGAGCTCTTTCCCGGTCAAGCCGGCGAGCTACCCAGAGTCATGGTCGCGGACGTGGCCCGGATCGGACTACCAATCGCATTACACCTTCAACGACGACTCGATTATCGACATGATCGATGCGATGCTCGAGGCGGCCCGGATCTACAGCGAGCCTCGCTACCTCGCGTCCGCGGAAAAGGGTGGAGACTTCATCCTGCTCGCGCAGATGCCGGAGCCGCAGCCGGGCTGGGCGCAACAATACGATCGCGACATGCATCCGGCATGGGCGCGGCGCTTCGAGCCGCCGTCCATTACCGGAGGCGAATCGCAGAGCGTCATGAAAGGCCTGCTCCTGCTCTTTCGCGAGACCGGCAAACGAAAGTATCTCGAACCGCTGCCCCGCGCGCTCGCCTACTACCGCCGGTCCCTCTTGCCCGACGCCGACAGTCCTTCCGAGATCCGGCACCGGGCGTGTCCCACTGGGACGCCGTGCCTGGCGCGCTTTGCCGAGCTGAAGACGAACCGGCCGCTGTACATCACGAAAGGAACGCGGGTGACCGCTCTCGATCAGGGGACGACGACCGTCGACGGCTATGAGCTGAGTTACAGCGATGCGTCGGTGATCACTCACTATTCGGTATTGGTCTCCGGAGCGGCGCTGGCCGGCATCGAACAAGAGTACCGGGAGCTTCAGACTGCCGAACCGGGTTCCCTGAAGCGCCCCGACAGACTGCACGGCCTCTCTCCCTGGAGCCTCAGGCGGTCGCCGGCCGGATCGGCCCCTACCGTCGATCGTGGTGCGGTTGCGAATCTCGAACTTCGGATCCGTGCGGTCATTGACGCGATGGATACGCGCGGTGCCTGGGTCGAGGAGGGGAGCATCGGGAAAGCCAACCGCCTCGTGTCGGTGTTTGCAGCAAAGGAGATGGTCGTGACGCTTGCGGGGAAGGCGTTGCCGATGAGGGAGAATGACACGCTGGAGGTTTTTGCGGGCGCGGAGCCGCCGAAGCAGCGCATCATCAGAACTCGAACGTTTGCCGAGAACATCGGAGCCCTAAGCGCTTACCTCGCCCCGGCGCAGTGAACGCAAATGAAGAGAAAGGAACGTGGTATGCGCGTCTGTGGCGTGAGCGTTGTGGGACCTGTGCGCTGGTGGCGGCGCCGAACATCGAGAGAAGGGCACGTTGCGAAATGCCACATCCTGCAGCGTTACCGAGAACCTATTCAGCTGGTGAACCAAACGTTCACGAGTCGGAACGACCTGTCCAACCGACATCGCGACCAACCTGATTGGGACCTTGGTCGTCACTCTCCCTTCAGAACTTCGGCGGGATCGAGTGCAGACGCCCGCTGTGCTGAAAGGTAGCTGGCCAGTCCCGCCGCTGCCGTCAGAACGAGCGCTACCGCCAAGTGGGTCAGGGAATCCAGCGGACTGACGCCGAACAACTGTGACGCCATCAGCCGGGTCAGCGCCACTGCCGCGGCGAGCCCGATCGCCACGCCGACTCCCACCAGCACCAATGCGTGTCTTACGAACATGCGCCGGACCTCGCCCTGCGCCGCCCCCAGTGCCAGCCGGATGCCGATCTCGCGACGTCGCTGCGAAACCGCGTAGCTGACGACGCCGTAAATCCCGATGAGGCCCAACAGCAGCGCCATCGTGCCCGTGATCGCGAGAAGTTGCAGCGTCATGGACGTCCGTGCCATGGAACGCTGGTACAGGTCGCCCAGGGTTTGGACACTCGCCAGCGAAAGGTTCCCGTTCACCGACCAGACCGCCTTCCGGAGATCCTCCAGAAAGCCCGCCGTGCCGACGCGCTCGCTGCGAACGACAAACGACGCCGTCTCGCTTGCGACCACGGGAAAGATCACAGTCTCCGGTGCGGGCTGGTTCAGGCCGTTGTGATGAACGTCCTTGACGACCCCCACGACTTCCGACCACGGACCGGATGAACCCGGACCGATGCGCTTTCCCAGCGCGGCCCTGGCCGACCCCCACTCCGCACGAGCCAGATTCTCGGACACCACAGCAACGCGACGGTCCTGGTAGCAAAGGATAGAAGACGTCCGCGGGGTAATCGAAGAATCTGAACGACTGTGGCAGCAACCTGCAGCGCGCAACAGTGCGCGCCGTCCATAGCGGAGGTCACTACTGGCGCGCTCGAAGAGGGTCGCGAAAGCCATACCGCGACCCTGCTGCCCGATGGACGCGTTCTCGTGGCGGGCGGTTTCGGCTACGGCTATTGCGATTTCAAGAGCAGTGCAGAGATCTACGACCCCGCGACCGGCACTTGGACGCCGACCAGCCCACTCTTGAGGGCCCGAGCTGGTCACACGGCCACGCTCTTGCGGACCGGTCGGGTTTTGGTTGCCGGTGGCTTTAGCTGCTGGCCCGGCGTGACCAGCAGCGCGGAACTCTACGATCCGGAGACCGGCACGTGGCAGGCCACGAGCAGCCTCATCACGAACCGTTACTTCCACACCGCAACGCTGCTTGCGGATGGCCGCGTGCTCATCGCAGGTGGCCAGCATCGAGATGACCTTCGTAGCGCCGAGATTTATGACGCACTCACGCAGACGTGGAGCCCTACGGGGCCGACCGGCGCCGTTTCTTCACGACACGCCGCGACCGTGCTCCCCGATGGCAGCGTCTTCGCGATCGGAGATCGCGCGTGCACCGGAAGCGCAGAACTGTACGATCCGATGACGGGTCAATGGTCAACGACAACGTCCGCCTCCGATCTTGGCTGTGCCGAAACCGCCACAGTGCTTCCGAGCGGTCGGGTGCTGGTGACCGGCGTTAAATACAAATACGGTTCGCATGCCACGCCTACCGCAGAGGTCTATGATCCAGCGACTGGAGAATGGCAGATGACACGCCCTGTGGGTCTTGTCGGCCTGTGGCACCGGGCAACACAGCTGTCCGACGGGCAGGTCCTGCTGATCGGCGGCTGGGACTGGCAAGATTTCTCCCTCCGTGGCGCGGAACTGTACGATCCGGCAGCCCGTACGTGGCGCGCGGCACCTTTCCCAAATCGGTACCGCAGCTCGCACACGGCAACGCTGCTCCGTGATGGCAGGGTCCTGGGCGCGGGCGGCGTTGAGGGGTACTGTTGCGACGTCCACGAGACGCTCAACAGTGCAGAACTATTCGATCCGATCCCCGAGCGTCGGGAACACTAGCGGCACACCTACCGCCATCGGCAGATCACGAAGTCCTGGAAGCAGTGACCAAGAGGTAAGACTTTCCTAAGCACTCCATTTCATAAATACGATGACGGCTGTCTATTTATCTCCGAGTAGCCCCAAGATGTTGTGGTTTGGCGTCATCGTGGCCGAGTGCGCCGGCGATGAGCCCAACGATCAGGAACACCAGAGCGTAATACAGCATCGGACTTCCTCCTGGTTTTCAACTCAGCCTTCGGTCTGGACGACGCTGTCGGAGAGCCCAGAAATCCGAGAGTCCCCGACGACTCTCGGCGACAAACGCGTCCCGTTTCGCTTGTAAGCGGCGACGCGGCATCGACGCGCGGATCCCCGGCATACACGGCCCGCGCGACCCGACCGAAGGGGTGATCAGGCGACCTTCAGACGACGGCGCGAAGATCTCAGGACGAAGCGCACGTGGATGCCCAAGCGCGCCAGCATATCGATCAAGCTGTCCGTGCTGAAAAGATCGATTCGCCCGCGCAGCAGATCGCTGACGCGAGGTTGCGTCACACGCAGAATCTTGGCGGCCTTCGTCTGCGTCAGACCTCGCGAGGCGATCGCTTTCTGAAGCTGAATCAGCAGATCCGCGCGAATCAGCAGGTGTTCGGCTTCGTCCGCGGAGAACCCCAGATCGCGAAACACATTGCCGGTCGACGGCGTCACCTTCAGGCTACTTTTTCTTGGCATCATCAGCTCGCTTTTTCAGCAACGCACGGTAGCGATCGCCCGCCACCTTCAATTCGTATCGTGGCGTTTTTCGTGTCTTCTTCTCGAACGCATGAAGAACGTAGACAGCTTCGGCGAACGCCGCCACGTTGAACACGCGATGAGCCAGCTCCGTCTGAATGCGAATCTCCCGCACGCCCGACGCTCGTCATCGGCTTCCAGTCCTCCGGATCGAGCCCCTGCTGGACTCGGCGAAGCTGGAACCCGCTGCGGCGCCGCGCGACGGGTGGAAAAGTACGGATGGCCCGTCGAGCGCTCCCGAGCCAAACGAGCGGCTTGTCCGGCACGTCTCACTATGCAGGTTCTTGTATATACTGTCAACGACGGAGGCGTGGAGCCACCATCTCTTCGGGGTCAGCATCGTGAAACCAACAGGCTGGGTCGTTGACATGCGCCACTACGTGGACGATGACGGCGACCTTCGGAAGACCTGCCGGAACGCGTTCTGCGTCTGGCGGTGTTCTTCGGCGCCATCGTCGCCTGGGTCACCGATCACCTGCCGGAAGGCGACTGGCACACGAATGTCCCTGCCGCCGCAGCCCCGGGCGCCGACGCTGCCGAGGCGAGATCGTCGCCGAACTCGATCAGGCATCCGGACACATCGTGTGGCAGTGCCCCATCTGCGGCGATAACGGCCTGATCCACGGGTGGGCGGATCGCGGAGGGGCGCCTGCCAAGTCGACCGAGACGCCGCCACCCATCAGACACTGACTACCGATGACTCTGCCGTTCTTCCAGAAGAAGCCGAACGACGTCGATCTTCAGCGGTACGGGCGGTGGGAGCGTAAGCTGATTCGGCGGAGGCGTGCCGGGCGCGGGTTTGCGGATTCGAAGGCCAGTCGCCTCAGGAAGAGGCAGCAGCTGGGCAATCGGCGTGTCGCCGTGAAGTACGGTAATACTGTCGCCGGCTCGCACGGCCCGAGGGTACTTGCTCAATCGTGCTCTCAGTTCGCTGATGCGTACTTGTCTCACAGACCTATTGTGCTTAGCCGCCACGCCCGCCGGAAGCAGGCAGCCTTCGTCCGGGAGGTGCCATCGCATCAGCAGCGCGCGACAATCGCCGCACCCCTAATGCACCCCCGGCAGGAGACCGGGCTCTCGTCGCCCGATCTCCGTCGCCGCAACTTATTGATGTTGAAGGAATTGTTGGCGGGGTCGACGGGACTCGAACCCGCGGCCTCCGGCGTGACAGCCATAAATTCACGCGCTCAACACGCGTGTTGCCAATCACTTACGGCGAGTGCCACGCCCTGGTGCCACGCGCTTGCACAAGCGGGTGTGCACATCGCCGTGGGACTGTCGAAGGCGCGAACCGCGTGCCGCTCGCCCCACGGTTAGAAAGCGGCTCCCGTTTACGGCTTGAACCGTCGTGCTGTTGCCAAAGGATCTTCCTGCAACAACGGCAGGGCATCGCGAATTTCCTTTTTGCTGGCCTGCTTTGTCGCCAATCGCAAGCGGCGGGCCGGGCTGTAGATCGGCACTTCGTGGCTGTCACTCCGGGTGATCAGGCGAATCAGCTGCTCTGGTACGTCGTGGTACGTGTGGATGAACCAGCCCGCCTCCCTATGCTCCCAAAGGCGGAGGCCGTCAATCCGGTAGCGCCGGACCGCATCGGCAGCGTTCGCTGAAACCCCGAAGTCCCGGAGCGCTGACTGGGCGCGCACAAACAGCCTGCCTCGATAGCGACGCAGCGGTTCAGGCTCGAAACGCACAATCCCGGTAACGGGGTGAACGTAGAGTCCGCTGACCGGCTCGATCGGACCCCACTGTCGTTTGCGGTACACAAGGTCGTCTTCGCCGATCCAGGTGTCCGCCTCAACCTCCCAGCGAATGTGATCGAAGATGTGCTGGCCGGTGAGCGACCGCGCATCAGAAGCTGTGTGATTTCCGACCAGACCTTATCCCAGGGCCGACCGACCTGCTTGCGCAGATACCTACGCAGTGGTCCGAGCACGTCCGAGAACTCCTTCGCGTTCCAACCGTACTGGCGATGACGCGCCACCGGTGCGCGAGTGGGCCCGTGGTCGTCCAAACCGTACTCGTTGTCGGTCAGCCGGCGACCCCACTTCTTGCTTGGATTCGCGTGCCCGCGGCGTGGGGCTTCGGTGACGACCTTGGCCATATCTCTTCGCATGAGTGTCCCTCCATCTACGTCATCGAGCACCTCCTGTAAAATGTCGCCACCCTCTCCACTCGACTCGCCTCGCTCGACCGTTCGAGTCAAACGACGACGACGATGGCATCGTCGTCGCGTGGCTGTCAAGCGAGGGATGGCACGCGCCCACTGCCACGCTCAGCCACCCGTTGAGAGCGGCCTCTCCGTGCGTCAACGGCCCGGGTCCTCACTTGGTTTTTCTCTGTCGCGATCGAGCCCTTCGGGTCACCGATTGTGCACCGCCCCAATGGGCGAGGAACTGGGTGATGAACACGTGCTCGTCGCGTGGCTCGACGGCCAGCGGTGCCAGCGCGAGTGCGACGGCCAACGCGGTGTGATAGCCCAGCGATCGCGACGCGGCCGCGCGCGTGAACGCCGGATGCGCCTCATTGATCCAAACGACGTTGTCCACCAAGCGTCCCAATTCGGCGTCATCGGGCCGCGATTCGAATTGGACCAGTAACCCATACCGGGCTGGGCGCCGGCGTCCAGCGATCGTATCGAGCGTGGCGGACGTGCCGATGTCGGCGTCATGGCGACCAGCGGCGGCGGAGGTTTCTTCTTGCGGTCTTGCCTTTGGCTCGCCTTTCGAGATGGGTGTCTCCTCTGGAGACGGAACCTTGGCCTCCGGAGTTGGCGGCAACTCGTCCTCGGGCTGCAACGCCGTGGCGCCCTGTCCGAGCGGTGCGATAGGTCCTTGGAGAGAGGCATTGTCACTCACCGGAAGATTTGCCAGGAGCGGCGCGGGTACCCGTTCGTCGCCCCGGCCAGGCATCGGCAGTCGTTTCTGTCCGCCGCGGCGCCGATCGACTAGCGAGCGAAGCAACGGAAAGTCGTCGGCAAGATCCTCGAGCACGCGCTCGAGGTCGCGCCCGAGCGGCACGGTACGGGGCCGTGCTTCTGCGTCGCGTGAATCCCCCCATTTGACCAGCTGGCTTGACACGACTTCCTGAATGGCCTTGCGGTACGCGAGGTAGAGCGCCCCGCGTGCGCCCGTCCGAATAAAGTCGTTCTTGCTGAGTGTGAGACACCCGGCGAGGTCGGGCGCTTCGATGACTCCGCCAATCTGCGCGCGAGCCGTTGGTGCGAGACCGAGCCAGTTCCCACCCGCGCTTGATGATCTTTCCGAACGTGCTGATTGCGATGCCATCCCGATCGGCGGGGAGACCGGTGGTCCGTTCGATGAAGCCGATCGCGGACGGCGTGCGACGTCGACCCAGCCTGATTGAAACGGGCACGTGTTCGAAGCCCCGGCGTTGCATCCGTGACAACTCGCGTCCGTCGACCTCGAGGACGACGCCGTCAGGGTAATGCCGCCGGAGCAGGTCGTCGAATGCCGAATCGAGCAGCGGCTCGAAGTGCCGCCGGATCGTCTCCTCGATGTAGCCCGCATCGAGCAGCGGCGACAACTGATTGACCAATGTCAGTCCCGTGCCACGCGATGTGGTCAGGCCCGGCGGCGGAATCCATTTCCAGGGCGCGCGATGACGTGACGCGAGATGCCACCTGGTCGCGACGCGTGTGGCGCCGCGCCGCGTCTCGGTGACCACCTCGCGCGATACGAGCAATCCGAGCTTGATACCCACACCGGCAAACCCGATGCCGTCGCCCCGCGCCTTGGTGCTCGCCGCCACGTCGTGATAGCGGGCCAGTTCTCGTCGCTGCATGCCGCGCCCGTCGTCCACAATCGTCAGCGTGGCATCTGCCGGATTCGTGAGCAGTAACACCCGCGTGGCCCCTGAGTCGAGTGCATTCGCGACGACCTCGGTGAGGATCGTCTCTTCCAGTGCTCCCGTGTACGCGTGACGAAGGTCTTCGAGGAGGTGTTGGAGATCGACTCTGGTCTCGCCCACGCATGCATCATATCGTCCCCGAGCGTTCGTGCTGTTGATCAGAGGCGCGCCGCGGGCTCGGCGTAGGCGCCGGCCACGATCCGCACAATCAGATCCGGCGACGATCTATATGCGTGTTTGCCGCAACCCTCGCGCCAGCAGCGGGATATACTAGTACGGGAGTCAAACGTCATGGACGATCCCTACGTGGAACAGCGCGAGGATGCATACTTCGTGAGGGGCTCTCGTGTCTCACTGGACTCCGTCGTGTACGCATTCCGACATGGAGACAGTCCGGAGACGATTCGAGACCACTTTCCCACGCTCACGCTCGACCAGGTCTATGGAGCCATTGCGTACTACCTTGCGCATCAGGCCCAGATCGATGTGTACGTTCAACGTGGGGAGGAACTGTTCGAGCAAGCCCGCCGCGCCCAGGGACCGATCTCCGCTGACTTGCGCGCCCGACTTGACAAGGCGCGCGAAGAGCTCGCACGGCGGCGGTGAAGCCGCGCTTTCTCGCCGACGCAAATCTCGATCAGGCGATCGTAGAGGGAGTCAGACGGCGAGAGCCGAGCATCGATTTCTTGACAGGCCATGCCGCCGGCATCGAGCGCATGACCGATCCCGAGGTGCTGGCCCTCGCGATGCGCGAGAAGCGTATTCTGGTCTCGCACGATCTTCGAACGATGCCGCGTCATTTTCGCGAATTCGTCGCGCGTCGCAGCGGCCCAGGCGTCTTCCTGATCTCGCAAGCGTTGCCCGTAGCGAGCGCCATTGAGGAACTGCTGTTGATCTGGACGGCTTCAGACCAGAGCGAATGGGAGAACCAATTGACCTACTTGCCGCTCTGATCCGACCGTCCTGCGGAAGAGCCGCGGTGGCGGGGGGTGCCACGCTCGGGTGCCACGCTTTCCAGTCATTGGAGGTGCGAGGCAAGGAATCGCGACGCGCCTCCCTGAACGAGAATCACGTCTTTTCCTTGAGAGTTCGCAGGTAGACGGGGTGAATCGTCACGACCTCCGGCGATCTCGCCGGAAGTCGTGGTTGCTAACCGAACAATGGAAGTACTTGAATTGAAAGATGTTGGCGGAGTCGACGGGACTCGAACCCGCGGCCTCCGGCGTGACAGGCATTAATCCATTCAGGCTAATCCGCTGCGGCAGCAGGACTTGTATGGCTGAGGAGAAGCCAGGGCGGCAAGCTTTCCGCCGTCGCTCATTCGTGAACTATCCGGCCTAGGGTGTGGCTTCGAGTTTGAGATCCAGCGTCTTTGTTTCTCCCTCGCGGACGGCGAATCTTGCCGCCCTGGTGCTGAGGGTTTCCAGATAACCGGGATCGCCGCTCCGGCGGTTCTCGTCGACATACTCGAGCGCAACCGCGAAGTACTCGCCAGGTGGCAGCGTCGTCAGTCTGTAGCGCCCATCTTGATCCGGCCTGCCGACTGCCGTGTACCGCGTGCGTCCGAGCCGCCGCTCACGATCCTGGGCGAACACGATCACGGTGCAGTCCTTCACGAGCTCGCCCCTGGCGTTTGTCACGACGCCCGACACGTCCTGCGTGCGCTTGGTCATGACGATCTCGACGCCCTCGACGTGTTGGCCCGAGAAGAAGTTCATGCCCGCATCGGTGACGTCGGTATGGTGGTGACCCACGGCCTTGAGGACCCAGCCGGCGCTTCGAGTCGTCGGGGTGGCGCGGATGAGCATCTCACCCGGCGGCGCGCTGAGCTCGAACGTGAAGTCATCTGCGACCACCGAGGATCCGGCTCCGGGGAGAAACTCCCTCGGTTCCGGATTCTTTGGTTCGACGGACAGCCAGATCCCGGCCGGCGGGGGCGCCTGTCCCGGAGGCTCGAACGTGATACGGCCGGTCACCGTGGCCGTTTTGACCGGCGCCAGTACAATGCCGGCGACGTCCTTGCCGTCAACGTTGACCGTCGCGCTCAGCGTCTCCGACCCGACGCTGCCGGGGGCTGCCGCGCGCAGGATGTACTCGCCCGGTGCGAGCCCTGATAAGGCGAACGAGCCGTCGGACCGGATCTCCCCGCTGGTTGGCATGAAGAGGCTGGCTGGGTTGCGTTGCAGCGCCATCACCACGCCACCGCGCACCACCTGTCCGTCGGAATCGATCGCCATCCCTGACACTCTCGCGAGCCGGGTCGGAACAAGGGAGAGAAAAAGATCAGCGATCGTCTGCCCAACGCCAACGGCCAGCGTCTGTGCTTCAGCGATGTTGGGCGTCCCCGGGTAGTAGCTCGGCGCATAACCCGATCGCTCGTCCGAGTCCAGCGAGTCGGGGGTGTCGTGGAGCGTGGCCGACACGAGGTACGCTCCCGGCATGACGCTCCAGATCCGGAACTCGCCCGTGTCCCACGTCGTGCCCGAGCCTCCGGCCGGCACCAATCGTGGCCGGCCATCGAGATAGCGGATCTGCAGCAACTGGACTCGCGCGCTCGCCACCGGCTCGCCAAACTCGTCGATGATGCGCCCAGCGATGACGCTCCCGCGAGGTAGGCGGAAGTTCACCCGCTCGAGCGTCTGGTTGGCCCGGAGCTCGAGCGGCCTTCCCATCTCCATCGGACGGGTCTGCCCATATTCGAGCCTGACGAACCGGCTCTTGGCAGCGGTGAGCGAATAGCGTCCGCTTGGCAGGTCCTTGAATTCGTAGCGACCGTCGCTGTCGGTGATCGCCGTGCGGCCTTCGCGCAGCTCGGGCGCCGCGAGACGAACCATTGCCCGGCGCAGGGGCTGGCCGCTATCGGCCGCGACGACGCGGCCGCGGATTCGCGACGTGGCCTTCAGCGGAGCGGCCACGTCGCGGCTCTGCGCCCCGCAGACCGATGCCATCAGAAGCGCGCCCGCGAAGACGGCGAGAGCTCGCACGAACGTGGGGTCCTTTGATGCCGCGCGCTGCGGTTCGGAGAGGTGCCGCTGCTAGTTCACGGTGATATTGCCGGCGTTCATAGGGTAGGCGCCGAGGCGCAACCCAAAATCGTCGCACGGAGGAATGAAAGACAGAGGCCGCTCGATGACCCTGAACAGATCGCGCTCGCCGGAATTGCCATTTCCCAAATCATCGACAGTGAACACGAGCGTGTCGCCGGGTGTTGCGGCGCCGCTGCCTTTCTCGATGGCTATGTGGATCGTAGCTACCTTTCCGTCTGCAGAGACCCGAAGGCAAGTTACGGGGCCTTGCGCCTCGAAGGGCTCAAATGGCAGAGGGATGCTGCGCACGTCGATGACCGCATACCCGCTGGCGCCGTTCGGGCCATCGTGGGCGGAGAATGCGAAGCGCGTGTCCAATCCTGCACCAGGCTGACCTTCCTGCTTGCCTGCGCCAACAGCGAAGTGCCAGCGACCAGCCGCCGACACACTTGGGGACCCTGCGGGACTCGAGCATGTTTCCGAGCCCGAAGGGCGATGGCACTTGCCTGAGGACCGTCGACCCCGACGACTGAGCGAAGCGAAGTTGGCGGGGTCGACGGTCCTCGAACCCGCGGCCTCCGGCGTGACAGGCGAGAACGCTAGACCACAAACAGGCCAGAATTTGCGAACCTCCTCAGGCAATCCTCACGATCGCTGATCACGCGGTGCCCCGAACAGACACGGAACGACAGGGTTCCGCGGGCAAAACTGGCACACCTACCGGCACAGTCTCATGCTGTTTTCCTGGTCCGCCGGGGAACCCTCGTTCGGCTCGCGGTCGGTCCCCTGCCCCAGTGCGCGAGAAACTCCGTGATGAACGTGTGCTCATCGCGTGCTTCAACCGCCAGCGGTGCAAGCGCGAGCGCGACAGCCAGCGCTGTGTGATAGCCAAGCGATCGCGATGCCACGGCGCGCGCGTATGCCGGATGGGCATCGTTGATCCAGATCGTGTTGTCGACCAGTCGCGCCAGTTCCG
>JACOUA010000151.1 GCA_016178075.1 Acidobacteriota bacterium | reverse complement strand
GTTCCCGGAGGCCGTGCTGTCGTACGCCATCGAGCCCAAGAGCCGCGGCGACGAGGAGAAGATCAGCACGTCGCTCCAGCGCGTGCAGGAGGAAGATCCGTCCATCAGCTACCACCGCGATCCGCAGACGAAGGAGCTGCTGCTCTCCGGGCAGGGCCAGATGCACATCGAGGTCACGGTCGCGAAGCTGAAGCGTCGGTTCGGTGTCGAGGTGAACCTGAAGCCACCGCGCATTCCATACCGCGAAACCATCACGGCCGCGACCGAAGCCCATGGCCGTCATAAGAAGCAGACCGGCGGCCACGGGCAGTTCGGCGACTGCAAGATCCGGATGATGCCCATGCCGAGAGGGTCGGACTTCGAGTTCGTCGACGACATCTTCGGCGGCTCGATCCCGCGTCAGTTCATCCCGGCCGTGGAGAAGGGGATTCAGGATTCGCGGCTGCGAGGGTTCCTGGCCGGCTATCCGGTCGTGGACTTCAAGGTGGAGCTCTACGACGGGCAGTTCCACGCCGTCGATTCGAACGAGCTGTCGTTCAAGCTGGCCGGCTCGCTCGCGTTCAAGGACGCCATGTCGCGGGCCCGGCCGACCCTGCTCGAGCCCATCATGAACGTCGAGGTCTACGCCCCGAGCGACTACGCCGGCGATTTGATGGGCGATCTGAACGGCCGGCGCGGCCGGATCTCGGGGATGGACACTCGCGGCGGGACGACCGTGATCAAAGCGCAGGTGCCGATGGCGGAGATGCTGACCTACGAACAGCAGCTGACGTCAGCGACCGGCGGCCGCGGCTCGTACCACATGGAGTATTCGCACTACGAGGAAGTCCCCACCCATCTGCAGGGGAAGATCATCGCGGCGGCCAAGGCGGAGAAGGCGGGGGTGGAGACAGAAGAAGTGTAGTCATTAGTCGATAGTCATTAGTCGTTAGTCAGGAGTCGTCAGACTAACGACTATCGACTAACGACCATCGACTGACCTAGGCTCCTCTTTTACCTTTGGTCGGCGTCGTGCGCTTCTGGGCGACGCGGGGGGGCTTGGTTCGGGCCTTGACCTGATCGCCGACGCCTTCCCCCTCTTCCCCGCCCTTCCGCCGGCGGACGCGTTCGGCCGCGGCCCGCAGGCGATCGCCGACGCCCTTGGGCTTCGGTTTTTCCCCGGCGCCCTCCGCCTCGGTCTTCGCCGCCGGGGTGTACTCACTCCCCACGAGCTCCACCTGCGCGACCTCGGCGCTGTCGCCGCGGCGGAACCCCAGGCGCAGGAGACGCGTGTACCCGCCCGGCCGCGACGAAAACCGCGGCGCCAGATCGTCGAACAACTTGCTGACGACGGTCCGATCGGCGATGTCGCGGAGCACGAGCCGGCGGAAGTGCAGCGTCCGGGACGGCTCGCTGTCGGCGGCGACGCCCCGCTTGGCCAGCGTGATGATGTGCTCGACGAACGGCCTCAGCTCCTTCGCCTTCGGCACCGTCGTCTGGATCCGCTCGTGGCGAAGCAGGGCCTCCGCCTGATTGCGGAGAAGCGAGATCCGGTGCTCCGTCACCCGTCCGAGCTTGCGATGTGCGACTTTGTGGCGCATATAAAAGCTCTCAGTTTACAGTTTTCAGTTCTCAGTTCTGAGTGTTCCTCGGTCGACCGTTCGGTCCGGAGGTCGCAACTCTCCTCAGGCCGAACTGAAAACTGATAACTGACAACTCGGCCGGCGTTAGCCGGCCGACGGTGGCGCTTCGAGCCTCATCCCGAGGCTCAGCCCCATGCTGTGCAGGATCTCCTTGATCTCGTTCAGCGATTTCCGGCCGAAGTTCTTCGTCTTGAGCATCTCGGCCTCGGTCTTCTGCACGAGCTCCCGGATGGTCCGGATGTTCGCATTCTTCAGGCAGTTGTACGACCTGACGGAGAGCTCGAGCTCCTCGACGCTCTTGTCCAGGTTCTCGTTCGCCACGGCCAACCGAGGCTGCTCGGCCGGCAGCTCCTGCGCCTGGTCGATAGCCTCTTCCAGGTTGACGAAGATGTTCAAGTGATCCCGCACCAGCTTCGCGGCCAGCGACACGGCGTCGCGTGGGTTGATCGACCCGTTCGTCCAGACGTCCAGCGTCACTTTCTCGTAGTCCGTCGTCTGTCCGAGACGCGCGGCCTCGACCAGGTAGTTCACCTTCTTGATCGGCGAGTGCACCGAGTCGATCGGGATCCAGCCGATCCCGAGGTCCTCATCGAAGTTGCGATCGGCCGCGACGTAGCCGCGCCCCTTCTTGATCCGCAGCTCCATGTGCAGTTTGCCGCCCTCCGCCACCGTCGCGATGTGGGCGTCCGGCTCGAGGATCTCGATGTCCGCGTCCGCCTCGATGTCGCGGGCCTTGACCTCGCCCGGCTTGTTCGCCCGCAGGTACAGGGTCTTGGTGTGATCCACGTGCATCTTGAGCGGAATCTGTTTGAGATTCAGGATGATGTCTGTCGCGTCCTCGACAACGCCCGGGATGGGGGAGAACTCGTGGAGCACGCCGTCGATCTTCACGGCCGAAATAGCCGCGCCCTCAACGGACGACAACAGCACGCGCCGCATGGCGTTGCCGATTGTCGTCCCAAATCCCCGTTCGAACGGTTGCGCGTGAAACCGTCCGAATCGATCCGTCAGTGTCTCGCGCTCGAACTCGAGACGTTTCGGTCTCTGAAAGCCTTTCCACAGCATTGAGTCGTTCCTTCCTTCGCCGCTCTCAGGCCCCGGCGTCAGGCCACTGACAAGTTCTCAGTTTTCAGTTCACAGTTATCAGCTCGGCTCGTGCTGTTACTGACAACTGAAAACTGACAACTGAAAACTACTTCGAGTACAGCTCCACGATGAGCTGCTCCTGAACGGGCAGGTTGATCTGCTCGCGAGTCGGAACTGACGCGATCCGGGCACTCTGTGCCGTTTCGTCAACCTGGAGCCATTCGGGGATCCCGCGACCCTTGACCTCTTCCATGGCGTGCAGGATGGCCGGGCTCTTCTGGCTCCCGGCCTGCACGGTCACGGCGTCGCCCGGCCGTACCTGATACGAAGGGATGTCCACCCGCCGGCCGTTCACGGTGAAGTGCCCGTGCCGAACGAGCTGCCGCCCCTGCGCCCGCGATGTCGCGAAGCCGCTACGATACACGACGTTGTCCAGGCGCCGTTCCAGCAGCTGCAGCAGGATTTCGCCCGTGATGCCTTTCTGGCGATCGGCCGCCTCGAAGTAGCGCCGGAACTGATCCTCCAGCACGCCGTACATGCGCTTCACCTTCTGCTTCTCGCGCAGCTGGATGCCGTAGCCCGCGAGCTTCGCCTTTCGGGTCTTGCCGTGCTGTCCGGGCGGGAAGTTGCGCTTCTCAATCGCGCACTTTTCCGTGTAGCACCGCTCGCCCTTCAAAAAGAGCTTCATGGCTTCCCGGCGACACAGCCGGCACACCGCTCCCGTGTATCTCGCCATTTACTGCAACCTCTTGATCGGGATCAGGGGTCAGGGGTCAGGGACCAGGTTGCTTCATGAACCGGTCCCTGTTCCCTGATACCCGATCCCTTTTCCAACAGCGTTACACCCTGCGCCTCTTTGGCGGCCTGCACCCGTTGTGCGGGATCGGCGTGACGTCACGGATCTGTTTCACCTCGAGGCCGACAGTCTGGAGAGCCCGGATGGCCGATTCGCGTCCGGCCCCCGGCCCTTTGACGACCACCTCGACCGACCGCATGCCGACGCCCTTGGCGGCGTTGCCGGCGGACACCGCCGCCTGGGTCGCCGCAAACGGTGTCCCCTTGCGCGATCCCTTGAACCCGATACCGCCGGCGCTCGACCAGGCGACGACGTTCCCCTCGGGGTCGGTGATCGTGATGGTCGTGTTGTTGAACGACGCCTGGACGTGCACGATGCCGTGGTGGACGATGCGCTTCTCGCCGCGCTTCTTGAACGTCTTCTTGGAAGCGCGTTTCCCCGGTTCCTTCGGGCCGCCCTCGGCGGCCTGTTCGGTCTTAGCCATCATGCCCTCGTAGTTGGCAGCCGGCAGTTTGCAAGTGTCCAACGCTTCACGTGAACTTAGGCCGCGCGGTTGCGCGGCCCACCGCTCCTGCCCGCTGTTCTCAGATCACGGTCTTCTTCTTGGCGACCGCCCCGCGCCGCGGCCCCTTGCGCGTCCGCGCGTTGGTACGGGTCCGCTGGCCGCGGACCGGCAGCCCGCGGCGATGTCGCACGCCGCGGAAGCAGCCGATGTCCATGAGCCGTTTGATGTTCATGGAGATCTCCTTGCGGAGATCGCCTTCCACACGGCCCTGCTCCTCGATCACGCGGCTGATCTTGCGGACGTCGTCCTCCGAGAGGTCCTTCACCCGGATGTCGGGATTGACGCCTGCCTGATCGAGAATGCCGCCCGCCCTCACGCGCCCGATGCCATAGATGTAGGTCAGCCCGATCTCGACCCGCTTCGTGCGCGGAAGATCGATGCCTGCGATGCGTGCCATAAAAATGATCCTTACATTTGAAAATCTGTTGATTGGTAATTTGGTGATTGATTGGTGGATTGGAACATTTGGTAATTGATCATCTATTGAAGACTTCAATCATCAGATAAATCACCAATCCGCGAATCCCTCAATCTCTCAATCAATCACCAGATTTTCAAATCACCAGATTTTCAAATGTGCTATTTACCCTTGCCTCTGCTTGTGCTTCGGATTGGGGCAGATCACCCGCACGACGCCGCGCCGGCGGACGATCTTGCACTTCACACACAGCTTGCGAACCGATGCTCGGACTTTCATTGGGCTCCGTGTCGGGACTCGGGGTTCGGGGTTCGGGCTTCGTGAGACCCGTAGCACGATCCGCCCTCGAATCCCGAACCCCGACTCCCGAGTCCCGATCCCGTCAACTTCAAGTTTCTACACACCCGACGATGGCAGCCTCCGCGTAATCCGCCCGCGCCCCGCGTCCCGTGGCGAGAGCGTCAGTTGTACTCGATCCCCCACGATCAGCCGCACGAAGTTGCGTCTGGTGCCGCCTCCAGCGTGCGCGACGACGCGCTGCCGGTCGTCGAGCTCGACCCGGTAAAGCGCCTGCGGCAACAGCTCGATCACGACGCCCGCCACCTCCCTGAAGTGAGAATTTGGAAGTGGCAAGTTAGAAGTTTCTCACTTCACACCAGACGCCGTGACCGACGCGGGCCGCTGATGGACCGGCGCGGTCAGCACGACCGGTCCCACCGCCGTCACCGCCACGGTGTGCTCGAAATGCGCCGACAGGCTGCCGTCGCACGTGACCGCGGTCCAGCCGTCCTTGAGTACTTTCACCGCAGACGACCCCATGTTGACCATTGGCTCGATCGCCAGGACCATGCCCTCGGCCAGTCGTGGGCCCCGTCCCGGCTCGCCGTAGTTCGGGATCTGCGGCTCCTCGTGCAGCCGGACCCCAATCCCGTGTCCCACGAATTCCCGCACGATTGAGTACCCGTGCACCTCGACGTGCCGCTGGACGACGTGGCTGATGTCGGACACGCGGCCGCCCACCCGCACCTGGTCGATACCCTTGTCGAGCGCTTCGCGGGTCACGCGCAGCAGCCGCGCGGTGCTGTCGGAGATCCGGCCGACCGGTACCGTGACGGCCGCGTCGCCGTAGAAGCCGTTCAGAATCACGCCCATGTCGATCGAGACGATGTCACCCTCGATCAGGGTCCGATCGGACGGGATGCCGTGCACCACTTCGCTGTTCACCGACGCGCAGATCGTCGCCGGATAGCCGTGGTACCCCTTGAAGGCCGGCGCCGCGCCCGCTTGTCCGATCAGCGACTCGGCGAGATCGTCGAGCTCGGCCGTCGTCACGCCAGGTTTGACCGTCGCTTCGAGCTCGGCGAGCACGTCGGCCACGAGCGCGTTGGCCGCCAGCATGCGATCGAGCTCCGCCGGTGACTTGCAGACGATCACGAGACCGTCCCGCTCGTGGCGCCGGCGTCCCGCCACTTGGCCTGGCGCCGCGCGCTGCTCGCGACCGCGAGCGACACCTCATGCGACACCCGATCCGGGTGCTGCGCGCCGTTGATGACACGGAACGTCGGACGCGCGCGATAGTACTCGACTAGCGGACGGGTCTCGCGCTGATACACAATCAGGCGCTCGCGGACGCTCTCGTCGTTGTCGTCCGACCGCGGCACAAGCGGACCGCCGCAGCGCTGGCAATGCTCGGCCTGACCGTCGGCACCCGCGCCATCCTCCTCGAACGCCGCGCCGGCGCCGCAACGGCTGCACACCCGCCGCAGCCGCAGTCGCCTGATGAGCTCCTCGTCGGGCACTTCGAAGTCGATCACGATAAACGGCCCGCGGCCGGCCATCATCTCGTCGAGGGCCTGCGCCTGCTTGACGGTGCGGGGGAAGCCATCGAGGATGAACCCCCCTTGGGCGTCCGCTCGATCCAGCCGCTCACGCACGACGCCGATCATCACTTCGTCGCTCACCAGGTCGCCGCGCGTCATGATGGCCTTCGCCTGGCGTCCCAGGTCGGTCCCGGCCTGAACCGCCTCCCGCAGGATGTCGCCCGTCGAGATCTTCGGGAGCCCGTGCTGGCGGGCCAGCCGCTCGGCCTGCGTGCCTTTCCCCGCGCCCGGCGGGCCCATCATGATCACATTCATAGCTGCGCAGTTTTCAGTTTTCAGTTCTCAGTTCTCAGTGTTCATTCTCAGTGGCTCAGTTTCTTGCATTTGGTTTTACTGAAAACTGATAACTGAGAACTGATAACTCGTCTATCCCCTTCGTCCGCGGATCCGCGTTTTCTTCATGAACCCGTCGTAGTGCCGCATGATGAGCTGCGACTCGACCTGTTGCACCGTGTCCATCGCCACGCCGACCACAATCAGGAGCGAGGTGCCGCCGAAGTAAAACGTCACGTTCATGCCCTCGGTGACCACCCGCGGGAGAAGCTGATCGAGGAATTCGCCGATCCCCGGGATCGGCGCGACCTTGATGCCGGTCATCATCAGCTCGGGCAGGATCGCGATCATCGCCAGGTAGATCGCGCCGGCCAGCGTCACCCTGGTCAGGATCGTGTCGATGTACTCGGCGGTTCGCTTGCCCGGCCGGATGCCCGGAATGAACCCCCCATACTTCCTCATGTTCTCCGCCACATCGTCCGGATTGAAGATGATGGCGGTGTAGAAGAACGCGAAGAAGATGATGCCCACGACGTACAGCAGGTTGTAGAGCGGCATGCCGTACGAGAGCTGCCGCAGCACCGCCTCGCCCCATCCTCCCGAGGGGAAGACCGAGGCGAACGTCGCCGGAAACGCCAGCAAGGACGAGGCGAAAATCACCGGCATGACGCCGCCCGTGTTGACCTTGAGCGGGATGTGCGTGCTCGAGCCGCCATACATCCGGCGTCCGACGACGCGCTTGGCGTACTGCACCGTGACCCGGCGATGTCCCCGCTCGACATAGATGATGGCCGCCACGACCCCCACCATCACGATCATCAGGATGGCCATCCGGATGAGCGACAGCTGCCCGGTCCGCATCTGGTCGAGGGTGTGGAGCACGGCGCTCGGGAAATTGACGACGATGCCGGCAAAGATGATGAGCGACATGCCGTTGCCGATCCCGCGTTCGGTGATCTGCTCGCCCAGCCACATGATGAAGGTCGTGCCCGTCGTGAGCGTCAGGACCGTCATGATGCGGAAGCCCCACCCCGGCGAATAAACCAGTGGGAGGCCACCCGCCAGGTTGGTGTATTTCTCGAGGTAGATCGCGATCCCGGCGGCCTGCACGACGCTCAGGAAGATCGTCCCGTAGCGTGTGTACTGCGTGATCTTCCGGCGCCCCAGCTCGCCCTCCTTCGAGAGCCGTTCGAGGGTCGGCGAGACGACGGTGAGGAGCTGGAGAATGATCGACGCGCTGATGTACGGCATGATGCCGAGCGCGAAGACCGTGACGCGGGCCAGATTGCCTCCCGAGAACATGTCGTAGAGGCCGAACATCGTCCGAGCCGCCTGCTCGGCGAGGATTTGGAGCGCCTCGGTGTTCACCCCGGGCGTCGGGATGTGGTTCCCGATGCGATACACGCCGAGCAGCCCCAGCGTGAAGAGGATGCGCGTCCGCAGATCCGACACCGACAGGATGTTCTTCAGGCTTTCGTGGAGCATAGTGCGCTACAGCGATTCCGCCGCGCCTCCCGCCGCCGCGATCTTCTGCGCGGCCGAGCCACTGAACTTGTGTGCCCGAATCGTGAGCGCCTTGGCAATGTCGCCGCGCCCCAGGACCTTCACCGGCATGTTCTCGATTCGGACCAACCCTCGTTCGACCAGCAGTTCCGGCGTCACGACCGTCCCGACGTCGAACGATTTTGCGATCGTGTCGAGGTTCACCACCGCGTACTCGACACGGAACGGGTTGTGGAACCCGCGCTTCGGAACGCGGCGGTGCAGCGGCATTTGGCCGCCTTCGAACCCCCGCTTCCGCTTGTACCCCGAACGGGATTGGGCGCCCTTGTGTCCGCGGCCGGCCGTCTTCCCGTTGCCCGACCCTTGTCCCCGGCCCACGCGCTTGTGTGTCCGGGTCGCCCCTTCCGGCGGCGTCAAATCTTTCAAATCCATGAATCACGTCCTCGGCAATCAATCCCCCATCCGCAATCGCCAATCCACAATGGTTGAAACGTCTATTCCACCGACACCAGATGCCGCACCTTGAGGATCATGCCGCGCACTTCGGGAGTATCGGGGAGCTCCACTGAGTGGCGGATGCGACGCAGCCCCAGACCTCGAATGACCTTCGACTGCTTGCGGTCGAAGCCGATGGTGCTCCGCACCTGAGTGATCTTGAGCTTCTTCGCTGCTGCCTTCGCGCCTGGTTCCTCCAACGCGTCCTCCCCATCAAAGTACGGTCGTTACCACTTCGAGCTCGGCCAGCTCCTTGCCGCGCAGCCGCGCCACCGTCACAGGATCCATGAGCGTCATCAGACCCATGAAGGTGGCTCGCACGACGTTGTGGGCGTTGTCGGAGCCAAGCGACTTCGTCAAGACGTTCGTGATCCCCGCCGACTCGACGACCGCCCGCACGGCGCCGCCCGCGATGATCCCGGTGCCATCCGGCGCGGGCTTGAGCAGCACCGTGCCGGATCCAAACCGTCCGGTGACGGCGTGCGGAATCGTCGTGCCGATGAGCGGCACGCGGATGAGCGCCTTCTTCGCGGCCTCGATCCCCTTCTTAATCGCCGAGGGCACCTCGCGGGCCTTGCCGATGCCGAATCCGACGACACCGTGGCCGTCGCCCACGACGACAAGCGCGCTGAAGCTCAGGTTCTTGCCGCCCTTGACGACCTTCGTGACGCGGTTGATCGAGACCACCGTGTCCTTGAGCTCGAGCTGCGACGGATCGATCTTCTCTCGTACTCGCATCATGCGTCAGAACTCCAGGCCGGCTTCGCGTGCGGCGTCGGCCACGGCGCGCACCCGGCCGTGATACAGGAACCCGTTCCGATCGAAGACGGCCTTCTTGATGCCCTTGGCGATCAGCCGCTCCGCAATCGTCTTCCCGATGAGCTGGGCGCCGGTCTTGTTCCCGCCGCGCGCTTTGCCCGGCATCGCCGCCTTGACCGATGCTTCCCGGCTGGACACCGAGGCGAGAGTCTGGCCCTGGAGATCGTCGATCGCCTGGACGTAGATGTGAGACAAGCTGCGAAAGACCGAGAGACGCGGCCGCTCGGCCGTCCCCATGATGCGCCGCCGCAGCCGCAGCTTGATCCGAATCCGTCGATCTTCCGTCGTTTTGATCTTCATAAAACAGTTTTCGGTTCTCAGTTTTCAGTTTTCAGTTTTCAGTTGCCGTGACTGACAACTGAGAACTGATAACTGAGAACTTCGTCTATGCCCCCGTCTTCCCCTGCTTCTTCTTCAACACCTCGCCGGTGTACCGAATCCCCTTCTGCTTGTACGGATCAGGTTTCCGGAGCCCCCGGATGTTGGCGGCCACCTGGCCGACGAGCTGCCGATCGGCGCCGGTGACCGTGATGTGCGTCTGCTTGTCAATCGCCACATCGATGCCCTGCGGGATCTCGAAGACGATCGGATGCGAATAGCCGAGCGCAAACACAATCTGCCTGCCCTTGACCTCGGCGCGGTACCCGACGCCGACGATGTCGAGCTCGCGCTTGAATCCTTCGGTCACCCCGCGAACGGCGTTGGCGACGAGGCTGCGCCCGAGACCGTGGAATTTCTTCAGCTCCGGATCGTCTCTCAGCGTCTTGGCCCGGAGCTCCCCGTCGTTCTGCACGAACTTCAGACCCGGCGGAATCAGCTGACGGACCTTGCCCTTGGGCCCCTGGACCTCGACGGCCTCCTCCGAGATCTTGACCGAGACGCCTTTCGGGACCGCAATGGGTTTTTTGCCTATACGCGACATAACAAGTGATCCGTCGGGATCAGGGATCGGGGGTCAGGGTTCGGGGTGTTCCTTTCAGACCGATCCCAGATCCCTGGCCCCCGACCCCTGAACTTCACCATACGTTACAAAGCACCTCGCCGCCGATACCCCGCTTGACCGCCTCGCGGCCCGTCATCACGCCGCGCGAGGTGGTCAGGATGCTGGTGCCGAGACCCGCCAGGACCGGCGGCACCTCGCGATGACCGAAATACACGCGGCGACCCGGCCGGCTGATCCGCTGGATCCCTGAGATCACCCGTTCGCCGCGAGGTCCGTACTTCAACAGGATTCGGAGCATCTGATGCGGGTGCCCCTTGTCTCCCTGTTCCTCGACGACCTTGAAGCCCTGCACGTAGCCTTCATCCTGCAGGATGCGGGCAATCTCGAGCTTCAGCTTCGAGGCGGGCATGTCGACGCGCGTGTGTTTGGCGACCACGGCATTCCGGATTCGGGCCAGCATGTCTGCGATGGGATCGGTCATAAAACAGTTCTCAGTTCTCAGTTCTCAGTTATCAGTTCTGGGTTTCTCTCTTTCAGCCTCAGGCGTTTCTTTCTGACAACTGAAGACTGAAAACTGAGAACTGTTTTTCTACCAACTGCTCTTCACCACGCCGGCAACCGCCCCCTCGAGGGCGAGCTTTCTGAAACAGAGCCGGCAGAGCGCGAACTTCCGCATGTACGCGCGGGGACGGCCGCACAGACGGCAGCGGTTTCGTCCGCGGATCTTGTATTTCCGGGTCTTCTGCTCTTTGACGATCTTCGCGGTGGTGGCCATAAAAAGAAGTTCTCAGTTGTCAGTTGTCAGTTGTCAGTTGTCGGTTCTCAGCTTTTACTGAAAACTGAGAACTGATAACTGAACCCTCAATTCGCCCTGAACGGCAGCCCCATCAGTTGCAGCAGCCGCCGGGCTTCCTCATCGGTTCTGGCGGTTGTGATGACCGACACGTTCATCCCTCTGGCCTTGTCGACCTTCATGTAGTCGATCTCCGGAAAGATCAGCTGGTCGCGCAATCCCAGCGTGTAGTTGCCGCGCCCGTCGAAGCCTCGCGGCGAGATCCCGCGAAAGTCGCGGACGCGGGGCAGCGCCACGCTGACCAGCCGGTCCAGGAACTCGTACATCCGCTCGCCGCGGAGCGTCACCATCGTGCCGATGGGCATGCCCTTCCGGACTTTGAAGGCCGCGATCGATTTCTTCGCACGCGTCGTCACCGGTTTCTGACCGGTGATGCGGGCCAGCTCGTCGGTGGCGACGTCGACGAGCTTCACGTTCTGCGTGGCCTCGCCGAGCCCCATGTTGACCACGATCTTGACGACCCGCGGAATCGCGTTGACGTTCTTGTAGCCGAACTCCTTCTGGAGCGCCGGCACGACTTCCTTGGCGTATCGCTCGCGCAGGCGGTTCGATGTCATTTGTCGACCACTCCCTCGCACTTGCGGCAGATCCGCACCTTGCGACCGTCGCCCAGGATCCGGTGGCCGATCCGGGTCTGGGCCCCGCAGTCCGGGCAGACGAGCTGCACGTTCGAGACGTGCAGCGAGGCCTCGCGGCGGACAATGCCGCCCTTGATGTTGCGCTGCGGGTTCGGCTTGGTGTGCCGGCTGATCATGTTCACGCCCTCGACGATCAGCCGGTTCTTCTCGGGCAGCAACTTGAGCACCCGGCCGCGCTTGCCGCGGTCCTTCCCTGTGACCACGAGGACGTTGTCGTTCTTACGGATTGGTGTTTGTAAACGTGACATAACCGATTCGAGTAGTCCTCGGTTTTCAGTTCTCAGTTTTCAGCACAAGCGCTTCACGGTCATCATTCATCCAACCGGCCTTTGAAACTGAGAACTGACGACTGATAACTGAAAACTTTCTACAGCACCTCCGGCGCCAGCGAGACGATCTTCATGAACCGCCGCTCGCGAAGCTCACGCGCGACGGGGCCGAAGACGCGGGTCCCGATCGGCTCGCCCTGATCGTTCACGAGGACGGCCGCGTTCCGGTCGAAGCGGATATAGCTGCCATCCTTGCGCCGGTACTCCTTCCGCGTCCGGACGATGACCGCCTTCACCACCTGCCCCTTCTTGACGGTCGAATCCGGCGTCGCTTCCTTCACCGAAGCGGTCACGATGTCGCCCAGCCGGGCGTACCGACCGGTCGACCCGCCGATCGGGTTGATGACCGCGATCTTGCGCGCGCCGGAGTTGTCGGCCACGTCCAAGATCGATCGCATCTGAATCATCGTGCGGCTCCTCGAGCCGTGCTTGCACGGCCAGAATGCACCATCCATCAACTTCGCCGTGCAAGCCCGGCTTAGTGGCCGCGCTTCTCGTAACGAAGCTTCGCCTCCGGTTCACTCCTCGCCTAGAGGCGAAGCTTCGTTACGGAGAGCGACCGCCCGCTCGACCACCCGTGTCACTCGCCAGCGCTTCCGGCGGCTCATCGGTCGGGTCTCGATAATCTCCACTCGATCGCCGGTCCGGGCGACGTTCTTTTCGTCGTGTGCCATGAACTTGGAGGTCCGACGCATAATCTTGCCGTAGAGCGGATCGCGCACCTGGCGCTCCACCGCCACGACGACGCTCTTCTGCATTTGGTCGCTGACGACGATGCCCTGCAGGACGGATTTCGAGGACATGATTCTTGTCTCTGCTTCGATCAAGGGGCCGGGGATCAGGGGTCAGGGATCGGTAAAGACTTTTCTGATCCCCGATCCCTAATCCCCGATCCCAACAACCGTTAGTCTTGTTTTTCCCTCAACACGGTTTTGACGCGGCTCAGCTCCCGCCGGGTCGTGCGCAGCTTGTGCGGGGCGTCCAGTTGCCCCATCGCCTTCTGGATCCGCAGCCGGAAGAGCTGATCGTAGAGGTCGTGCTCTTTGGCCCGGAGGTCGTCGACACCCAGGTCGCGAATCTCCTGCGCCTTGCTCATAACACCTGCTCCTGGGCGAACCTGGTGGCGAACCTGGTCCGAATCGGCAGCTTCGAGGCCGCGCGGCTCATCGCCGTACGAGCCTCCACTTCGGTCACGCCCTCCATCTCGAACAGGACGCGGCCCGGCTTGACGACCGACACCCACAGCTCGGGGGCGCCTTTGCCCTTGCCCATTCGGGTTTCCTGCGGCTTCTTGGTGACCGGCTTGTCGGGGAACACCCGCACCCAGATCTTGCCGCCGCGCTTGATGAACCGCGTCATGGCCACGCGGGCCGCCTCGATCTGCCGCGCGGTCAACCAGCAGGGCTCGAGCGCCTTCAATCCGTAGTCGCCGAACTCCACATCGGAGCCACGCCACGCCAGACCGCGCATCCGGCCGCGCTGCTGTTTCCGGTACTTGACCTTCTTAGGCATTAACATGGGTCGTTCCTGGTGTAGTCATTAGTCGTTAGTCATTAGTCGTGAGTCATTAGTCGTGAGTCGTGGACTAGCGACTATCGACTATCGACTATCGACTAACGATTCGCTCTCCTCGGTGTTCGATAGTCTTCCTCACGGCCGATGCGCGGCTCCAGCCGCTCGCCCTTGTACAGCCACGCTTTGACGCCGATTTGTCCGTACGTCGTGTTGGCTTCGGCAAACCCATAGTCGATGTCCGCGCGGAGCGTCTGCAGCGGCAGCTGTCCGTGCAGATACCACTCGGATCGCGCGATCTCGGCGCCGTTCAAGCGACCCGACACCCTGACCTTGATCCCGCGCGCGCCGAAGCGAAGCGCGGATTCCACGGCCTTGCGCATCGCGCGCCGGAAGGCCACGCGCTTTTCGAGCTGCAGCGCCACCGATTCGGCGATGAGCTGCGCGTCGAGCTCCGGCTTTTGAATCTCCTGAATGTTGATGAAGACCTCGCGGCTGGTTCGGCGCTGGATCTCGGCCTTGAGCTTGTCGACCTCGGTGCCCTTCCGGCCAATGATGATGCCAGGCCGCGACGTGTGAATGTCGATCTTCAGCTTGTTGGCGGCTCGTTCGATCTCGATCCGCGACACGCCGGCATGGGAGAAGCGCTTCTTGAGATCCTGGCGCAGCACCAGGTCCTCGTGGAGCAGCTTCGCGTACTCGCGATCGGCATACCAGCGGGACTGCCAGGTCTTGTTGAAGCCCAGCCGAAACCCAAACGGGTGAACTTTTTGACCCATATGTGAAGTTCTCAGTTTTCAGTTCTCAGTTTTCAGTCTTGAGAGTTCAGTGATCAGCGCACCAACTGACAACTGAGAACTGACAACTGAAAACTGACGTCTACCTGCTCTTCGCTCTCTTCGCCCGACGTTTCTTCTTTGGTGCCGCGGTCTTCGTCGCCCGTCCCGCTGCCTCGGCCTTCGCCGATCGCTTGCGCGATTCCCGGGTCGGCTCCGCCACGGCCGCCATCGCCGCGGGTTTCTTCCGGGCCGCCTTCTCTCCGACGGTCGTAATCTCGAGCGGACGCTCCGCCACCGCCACCGTCAGGTGGGCCGTGCGCTTGACGACCCGAAACGCCCGGCCCATCGGCGCCGGCCGGATGCGCTTCATCGACGGCCCCTGATTCGCAAAGCACGCGGACACGTACAGACGCTCGACATCGCCGCCAAACCCGTCGCGGTGCTGGGCGTTGGCAATGGCCGACCGCAGGACCTTTTCGATGTCTCGTGCCACGGACTTCCGGCCAAACCGCAGCACGGCCAGCGCCTGATTGACGTCGCGCCCGCGGATCTGGTCGAGCACGAGCTTGGCTTTCTGCGCCGATGTCCGGACGTAGCGCGCGGTGGCGTGGCTCTCTGTCATTGCCTACGCCCCTGCACCCGGCTTCGCCGCCGGAGCGGCCGGTGCGGCACCCGCCGCCGGCGCGGCGCCGCCGGCAGCGCCTGGCGCCCCCGCGGGCGGAGCCGCCGCGGCCAGCATCGCCGCCTTCTCGCTCTTCGTCGTGTGGCCCTTGAAGATGCGGGTCGGCGCGAACTCACCCAGCTTGTGGCCCACCATGTTCTCGGTGATGTAGACCGGAATGAACTTCCTCCCGTTGTGCACGGCCAGCGTGTGGCCCACCATCTCTGGCACGACCGTCGATCGCCGCGACCAGGTCTTGACGACCTTCTTCTCGCCGGCGCGGTTCATAATCTCGACTTTCTCGAGGAGCGGCGTGTCGACGAAGGGACCCTTCTTTAATGATCTGCCCATAAGGAACTCATCGAATTTGGTGATTTGGTAATTGGTACTTTAGTAATTGATTGTTGATTGATGAAACTGGTGATTGCCCCATCTACTGACAATTGACAATAAATAATCCGATTCCTCAATTCTCCAATCGCCAATCAATTACCAAATTCAAAATCACCAAATCACCAAATTCATTTTGACCTCCTCTGCACGATGAACTTGTCGGTCACCTTGCGGTTGCGTGTCTTATACCCCTTGGTCGGCATGCCCCACGGCGACACCGGGTGCCGTCCTCCGGACGTCTTGCCTTCACCGCCGCCGAGCGGGTGATCAACCGGGTTCATGGCCACGCCGCGCACGTGCGGGCGCCGGCCGAGCCAGCGGCTGCGGCCCGCTTTCCCGAGCGAGACGTTCTCGTGATCAAGGTTGCCGACCTGCCCGATCGTGGCGAGGCACACCACGTTGATGAGCCGAATCTCACCCGACGGCATCTTCACCGACGCGTAGTCGCCTTCCTTCGCCACGACCTGGACGGCCGATCCGGCGCTTCGGGCGATCTGCCCGCCTCGTCCCGGCCGAAGCTCGACGTTGTGCACCATCGTGCCCAGCGGGATGTTCTTCAGGGGGAGCGCGTTGCCCGGCAGGATGTCGACGTTCTCGCCGGCGACGATCGTGTCCCCGACCTTCAAGCCCATCGGCTGCAGGATGTAGCGCTTCTCGCCGTCGGCGTAATGAATGAGCGCGATGCGGGCGGAGCGATTCGGGTCGTACTCGATCGTCGCCACCTTCCCCGGGATGTTCGACTTATCGCGCTTGAAGTCGATGACGCGGTAGAGCCGCTTGTGTCCGCTGCCGCGCCACCATGACGTCAGCTCGCCGTGATTGTTCCGGCCGCCGGATTGTCGAAGCGGCTCGGTCAACGGCCTATACGGACGAGCCGTGGACAGCTCTTCGCCAACCTGTCTGGTCTGAAACCGCCGCCCCGCCGACGTTGGTTTGTAGGAACGAATGGGCATAGCCAATCCTGAATCTACATTTCTGGATTTGGTGATTTGAAGTCTGGTAATTGATTGTTGACTGGATAATTGGGCGATTGGACGATTTATTGTCAATTGTCAATAAACGACCAATCATCCAATCGATCAATAAACAATCAATTACCAAATTTCCAATTACCAAATCCCTAAATGCGTTGTTCGGTCATGCACCTTCCATGAACTCCGGCATCTTCTCGCCTTCCCGTAGCCGCACGTAGGCTTTCTTCCAGTCGGATCGGCGCCCGGCGAACCGGCCCTGGCGTTTGATCTTCC
>JACOUA010000150.1 GCA_016178075.1 Acidobacteriota bacterium | reverse complement strand
GGCGACGGCATCGCGTAGGTCGTCTTGTCCGGCACACCCGCCTCATCGAAGGCATCGCGACGCTCCCGACACTTGCTGCATGTTCCGCAATGAAGCCCGTCAGTCGGGCTCATGCAGGAGAGCGTGAGCTCCAGCGGCACCCCGAGCGAGTGCCCGAGCTTGATCACGTCCGCTTTGTGCAGCGTGAGAAACGGTGTGACGATCGCGAGGTCTTGGCCGAGGCCGAGAGAAAGCGACCGCGCCATGGCCTCGAAGAACTCCGGCGTCGCGTCGGGAAACGGATTGCCAGCCAGCGGTCCCAGCGCAATGCGCCGAATTTTCCGCTGCGCGGCAAAGACCGCCGCCTTCGACAAGAGCGTGACGTTGCGGCCCACCAGGTAGACCTCTTCGTCGGGGGTGTCATAGGCCGGTGGCGTTCCTTGAATGGCCCAGTGCGTGCTCGGGTAGATATCGCGCACGTCGAAAGTGAGCTCGACCGGTGGCCGCACGCGCGGCTGAAAGGCGGGCCCCCGCAGGATCCGGCGAAGCGTCTCGAGCTCGCTGGTTTCCCACCAGAGGCCGGCTGAGACGTAAACCGGCTGCACACGGCGTTCGCGCGCTTCGTAAGCCGCCAGCACCACGCTGTCGAGTCCGCCCGAGCACAGCACGAGAGATTCCGGCGCTGGCGGCGGCAGCGGGATAGCGATCATCATCGGCGACCTATAATAGTCGATAGTCGCTAGTCGATAGTCGCTACAGCGTTTTTCACTTCGCTGTAGCGTAGTTCTCAGTTATTAGTCATCAGTTTTCAGTTATTTGCGGGCGAGATCCGAACTGAAAACTGACTACTGAGAACTGAAAACTGCATTAGTCGATGACCAAAGACTGACGACTCACGACTGACGACTCACGACTGACAAGTCGAGTGACGGACTACTTCACATGTACTCAGTCACCAAGCGCATCGACTTCTGCTACGGCCACCGGCTGCTCGACTACGACGGCATCTGCAAGCATCCCCACGGCCACAACGCCGTGGCCGAAGTCGAGGTGCGAACCGGATCGCTTGACAGCCGCAACATGGTCTGTGATTTCAGCGACATCAAGCGGGTCGTCAAGGGTTGGATCGATCGCGAGTTGGACCACAAGATGGTGCTTCGTCACGACGACCCGCTCGTCAAGCCACTCTCCGCGCTCGGCGAGCCGATCTTCCTGCTCGACAGCAACCCCACCGTGGAGCGCATCGCCCGGCTGATTTTCGACTACACCAAGGAGCAGGGGTTCCCGGTGGTCTCGGTCAGGGTCTGGGAGACGCCAACCTCGTTCGCCTGCTACAGCGGAGACGCCGACGTCCGCCATTCAACAGATGACTAAACGCACCACTAAGCTCGTCATCTTCGATCTCGACGGAACGCTCGTCGATTCCGCCCGTGACCTTTGTGAATCCGCCAACCAGCTCGTGGCCGAGCGCGGCGGCCCGCCGCTCGAAGAGAACCGGGTCGTCCGAATGGTCGGTGGGGGGGCCCGCGTACTCGTGTTTCGGGTGCTCGTCGCGGCCGGCCTCGAATTCGATGAAGCGGCTCTTGGCAGATTCCTCGAAATCTACGAGGCGCGGCTCCTGAAGCACACGAAACCGTACGGCGGCATCCCGGAAACGCTGGCCGCGCTCAGAGCCGCCGCATTTGAGCGGGCCGTTCTGACGAACAAGCCGTTCGAGCCCACGAAAGCCATTCTCGACGGCACCGGTCTCAGCCCCTATTTCGGCGACGCTGTGGTGGCGGGGGATGGGCCGTGGGCGAGGAAACCGGCGCCCGACGGCTTGCGGTCGATCGTCGACAAGGCGGGCGCTCGAGGGGAGGAGGCGCTCTTCGTGGGCGACTCTCGCATTGACCTCGAGACCGCGCGCGCCGCCGACGTGCCGATGTGCCTCGCGCGGTATGGATTCGGTGCCGGCGATTTACCGGCGCAAGACCCGCCGGGCGTCGAGTTCTCGGTGATGCACCCGACGCAGCTCATCGATCGGCTGGGCCTGAAGCCTACAGCGTTTTTCACTTCGCTGTAGCGTAGTTCTCAGTTATCAGTCATCAGTTTTCAGTTATTGGCGGGGGAGATCCGAACTGAAAACTGACTACTGAGAACTGAAAACTGCGCCCAAAGCCCCGAGCCCAAAGCCTATTTCTTGAACGGCAGCTCGTACGAGAAGTACGTGAAGACCGACACGTCGGCCTTTCCCCCGGTGACGGTCACCGGCAGCCCGAGGCCGACAATCACCTGAGCGTTTCCGACGTTCCAGCCGGTCCTGAATCCAGGATTGACGGTCAGTTCCTTCGACCGCTCGGTCACGTCGGGGCCCACGAGCGCTTCTGGAAAGGCCGCGAGGGTCTCGAGCATCAGGTTGAACATGGGTCGAACGTTGACGATCGCGCTGAGACCGACGTGCGGGCTCGTCAGACTGACTCCGTTCACGGGCAGCAGCGCGCTCGTATGAAAACGGCCGACTACGCCGGGCAGGTGTGTAAAACCGGCGTTTCCGTGGAAGTACACCGGGCCCGCCTGCTTGCTCACCGGGACGTTCACCTGCCATCCGACAACCCCACTCCCGAGTGATCGATCCGTGCTCCCGCTGGGCACAATCACGCTGAGACGCGGCGAGATCGCCGCCCGCCCGCCCGCTTCCGTCATCAACTGATAGCGGTAGTTGAGGAAGACGTCGCCAATCCCGCTGTGGCCGTCGACCCGCGCGACCGGCACTGTGTACGAGAACTGGTGTCGCTGCCCCCCGAGCGGCCACTCTTGCGTGAACCCGAATTCCCAATCGGCGCGCGGAATGAACGAGAAGATGTTCTGGAAGATGCCAGGTTCCTGGTTGAAGGCCTCCTCGATGAGGAATGAATTATCGACGATGGCGAACCGATCCGGGGCTGGAGGTGCCGTCGACGGTGATTGTGCGAGCGCCGGACGCGGAGCGATGAGCAGCAGTGCGGCCATCACCTGGACCAGCAGCTTCGACGCCGCCCGCGCGCCCATGGTGATGTTGCGATCCGAACTCCTGACGGAAACGCTGTCGGCGGCGGTATCGCGCGACCCGACTTCGATGGCACGCCCTGGCATGAGCTGGCTCTCTTCGATGAACTTGAGGAACGTCGGGTTCTGATCGAGCACGCGCGTAATCGTCACCCGCGTGTTCAGCGGGCAGGTCAGCAGGTTGTGATACTCGTGAAGATGGAGAGCCCCGCTCGCATCCGGGATCGGGTCACCGTGCGGATCGACCTGCGGGTGCCCGAGCATGTCGTCGATTCGCTGGATGAGTCGATCGGAGACCACATGCTCGAGGTGCTCGGCCTCATCATGGACCTCGGTCCAGTTCATCCCCATCACCTGCACCAGGAACAGCTCGACGAGCCGGTGGCGCCGCAGCACCATCACGGCGAGCTTTTCGCCGGCTGAGGTGAGCCGGACCCCCACGTAGGGCTCGTAACTGACGAGCCCCGACTCTGCGAGCGCCTTCACCATCGTGGTGGCAGTGCCGGGGACCACGCTGAGGGCGGTCGCCAGCTGACCCATCGGCACGTGCTGGCCCTCGGCCAGCGCCGATTGTCCCTGGTAGATCGCCTTGAGGTAGTTCTCGACGGTTGTGGAGGCCAGCATCGGGCTTCCCAAAACTGCAATCGGGCAGCAGCCTAAGGTTGACTTTTGAGACTATCGATATTATATTTTGATTGTTCAAAATCTCAAGGGGATCCGTCACTCCCAAGATGTCTTCGCAGTTGTCTCGTCGTTCTCTGCTCCAGGTGACAGGCCTCAGTTCTTTAGGGGCCGCCGCCCTGAGTCTGATTGGCGCACGTGGACTTCGGGCCGCGAACGGCTTGGCCGCGGACGGCTTGGCCGCAGACGGCTTGACCGCGAACGGGGCGGCCGCCGGCGGTTCGGCCCCATCGGGCTCGACGCAGCCCGCGGCGACTTACGGCCACGCCGGCCATTCGATGATTACGGTGGGCCGGGTGTCGACCGACGACTTCAATCCCACCACGTTCCTGCGGACGTGGAACTTTTCGGATCTGCCGCCGGGTCAGCGGGAGACGGTCTACCGCGAAACACGCCGCCCCGACGGCTCGCGGCTGCGTGAGTACGACCTGTTTGCCATCGATCGCGAGATTGAAATCGCGCCCGGATTGTTCTTTCCCGCCTGGACCTACAACGGCCAGGTGCCGGGGCCGACGATTCGGGCCACGGAAGGGGACCGGCTCCGCATCAACTTCGTCAACCAGGGCTCGCACCCCCACACGATCCACTTCCACGGCTGGCATCGCTCGGAGATGGACGGATCGCTCCCCGATCATCAGGTGATGCCGGGCGACAAGTTCGTCTACGAGTTCGATGCCGAGCCCTTCGGGCTGCACCTGTATCACTGTCACGCGAACCCGCTCAAGCGCCACATCCACAAAGGGCTCTACGGCGCGTTCCTCATCGATCCGAAAGGCGGTCGGCCGCCGGCCGACGAGCTGGTGATGGTGATGAACGGGTTCGACACGAACTTCGACGCCGACAACGAGGTTTACGCGGTCAACACCGTGGCGCACCACTACATGCACGAGCCGATTCGGGTCACGGTGGGCAAGCCGGTCCGCATGTATCTCATCAACGTCACCGAGTTCGACGTGCTCAACAGCCTGCACCTGCACGCCGTGTTCTTCGACGTGTTTCGAACCGGCACCTCCCTGACGCCGTCGGAGGTGACCGACACGATCATGCTGTGCCAGGGCGAGCGGGCGATTCTGGAGACCGCGTTCCGCTATCCGGGTCAGTTCATGTTTCACGCGCACCAGAGCGAGTTTGCGGAGCTTGGGTGGATGGGCCTTTTCCGCGCTCAGGAGCCGAATCGTGAAACGCACCACTGAGGTCGCGGAGGTGTCGCCGAAGACGGGTGCCGTGTCGCGCACCAACCCGATGGGCGTCCCCCTATGGGCCGTCGGCCTGCTCCCCCTCGTCTTGCTCGCCGCCCTCATTGCCGCCATCGTCTGGT
>JACOUA010000149.1 GCA_016178075.1 Acidobacteriota bacterium | reverse complement strand
CTCCGTCGGCAGGCCGAGGTGTCGCAGGATTCGCTGCACCACGGACGCTTGTTCAATCAGCGCCACAAGGCGCAGCCGCCCGCCGCACCGCGGGCACGCCAGAACGTCGAACCCAAACGTCCGCCGCATGAGCTCGGCCCATTGATAGCCCCCGGATCGAGATGGACCGCCACGGCGCGCCTCGCTGGTGGCGTGATCCACGTTGTCAGCCGTCGGGGGATGCACACCCGCAGCATCCGTAGACGCCGCCGATGCCACGATCGCGGCCCGCCACGCGGCTGGCGGGGCCAGGACTCCGTAGTAAAGAATCAGGTTGACCCGCGGCCGCGGCGTCAAGACGGCGAGCCGCTCCAGCAGCTCCAGCGGATCGAACCGCAGATGCGTCGTCCCATCCACCCACCGGTGCCGCAGCGTGAGCCAGATCTCCCCCTCGGCACTGACGCGCAGTCGGTCCTCGGCGAGCGGCGGCCGAAACGTGTACCGGCAGAGCCGCTCCAGCCGATCGCGCTGTCCCGCGCGCGTCACCAGCCCCGCGTGGAGATCGAACCCGTCGACGTGCGCGTGACACCGCCCCATAGCTACTGGCGCCACCTCCTCCGGCGGGTCTCCGCACCGGCGTACGCGCGCTCCCGCCCGCGGTCCGAGCGCCACTCGGCCTTCGACCGACGCCGCCGCCGCGGCCGCGAGGACTGGCGCCTCCTCCGACCAGAGGCCCGGCGCCCCGCTCTCGGCGCCGCCTGCGAGACCGCGTCGCTCGAGCAGCCGCTCCACGCGGCGGGCAATCAGTGCCACAACGGCCGCCACGTCCTCGCGCGTCAGCCGTCGCACCGGATGGAACTGGACTCCCTCGTCGAGGACGAACACGCCGTCCAGCACGAGGGCATGGAGATGGACATTGAGATTGAGGGCCCCACCGAAATGCTGCACGATCGCCACGGCGCCGCTCCGGCCGTCGGGGACGCCGTCACGTCGGGCGCGGCGGCGCAGGAACCCGAGCACCGTCGGCAAGGCAACGCCGGTCACGGCGCGACACAGTTCGTGATCCCACGCGAGCAAGTACCGCAGCCGATGCGGCAGACTCAACACCCATTGTCGAACCGGTACGTCCGGAAACACGTGATCGACGAGATGCGCCGACCGCTCGGCCATCCGGCGTCCACCGCACCGGGGGCAAAATCCGCGCCCTTTGCACGAAAAGGCCACGAGGCGATCCAGTCCGCATGCGGTGCACCGAAAGCGGGCGAAGCCGCCGGCCAAACATCCACACCGCAGAAAGTCGCGGAACTCTTGTTCGACAAATCGCGGAAGCCCCTCGCCGTCCCGCAGCGACGCGGCGTGCGCACGGAAGGTCTCGAAATAGTCCCGCACGATCCCGTAGAGCATGGTCGCTGTGGGATCGCGCGGTTCGTACGCGCTCGATGGCGGCGCCACGGGTCGCCGATAGGCGCTCCGTGTGCTACTCCGCGAGACCTGTCAATCCGGCCTCAATCCCTCAATCGCCTCCGCGAGGTCGCGAAACTTGACAACCGCAGTTGCCGTCGTAGTCGGATAGGTTTGAGCTGCGGGACGTTTCGACTCGTCTTTCGGCGTCAATGCTCGATTCGCCGGCCAGGGCTTTTTGCAACCGCGGTTACCGCGTCGCACGCAACTCCTGCCCGAGTGTGATGCCGTGCCGAGCATCTACATCCTTCGGACAACGCGGGTGCCCTGTGCCGGAGCAAAACGAGCCAAACCGTTCGAGACCGACCGTTGCGAAAGCCGAGGGCGGCACGATGGCCGTCGGCAAGAGCAGAAGCCGGACGGCGCGGAGGTGATGCCAAGGGCGAAGCCGCCGAGCGCAGCGGGGGCACGCTTGACGGTGCTGAGCACGGCGCGATCCTGAAGCGCGTGATGGCCGTCCGTCTACACGCTCCCCTTGCACCTAACGGAACCCGAAACGGTCCGATCGTGAATTGCTGCACGTCCATAAGCTTCGCATAATCGGATCGTCGACACCGAATCATCCGCGCATCAGACGAAAGGGATTCCGATGGCAGGCGATTTCGATCCGCGCGACTTCGATTCACGCGAACGGGGAGATGGCGTTCACGATCTTGAAGACCAGTGGCTTGTCCTCGGCCGCGGGCCAGGTGCCGACGTGGCGCGTGACGATTCGCTCGACGACGAGACCCGCGCTCGGGACGAGGACTGGCGTGAGGAACGCGACCGAGAGCCACGTCAGCGAGACGACGAGCGTGGAGCCGTCGACCCGCGCGACGTGTTCATGCGCGAGCTGGACCTACCGCACGGCCTGGACCGGGAGCTGGTTCAGGACCGCGATCGTGACTACACGCTCAACGGAGCTGAGACACGGACGCTCTCGACCGTCGGCGCGTTTCGGGTGGTCTCTGAACGGGATCTGCGTGATCCGCGCGGCGACGCGCTCGACCTGCGTCACCTCGAAGACCAAGGACTAATCCAGCGTGTGCCGCTGAACGAGCACGAGCGTGCGGTCGCGCTGACAGAGCACGGCCGTGGCCTGCTCGAACGCCACCGAGACAGCCGCTCAGACCATCGCCAAGCCTTCTACGCGGGCGCTGACAAGGCGCGGGAGCGGACGCACGACGCGCAGCTCTATCGCGCGTACCTGAAAGCCGCGGAGCGCCTGCAGGCGCGCGAGGCGAAGATCCTCCGCGTCGAGCTCGACCGTGAGCTGAAACGCGAGTACCAGCGATTCCTGCAGGACCGCAATCGTGGCGATCGCGACACCGACGGCCGGCCCGATCGCTCGCCTGAAGAGATTCAAGACTGGGCGCGCGAACACCACCTGCCCTGCTTCGATGAGCAGGTCCACTTCCCCGACGTGCGCATCGAGTACCGCGACGTGGATGGCGACGTCCGCTGGGATGATGTCGAAGTCACGACCGAGCACTATCGGGGGCGACACGCGTCCTCTGCGGCTCGTTCGGGATTCTCAATTCATATGGGTGGCGGCAGTCGCGGAGGCGGACCGTTCGATCCACGCGCCGCGGAGGACTTCCTGTGTACCTGCCGCTCCCGCCGGAGAACTGGAACATCGATCGGCTGACAGAGGAGCGTACGGCCGCCGTCACCGCGTTCGGCTTCACCGAACGCCAGGCATGTTTCCTGGTCGAAGTGATGACCCACTCCGGTGTCTTCGTCGAACGGCAGTACTGCGCGTTCGCCGGAATTACGCACGGGCAGAAGCCTCGCGACTTTCTCCGACGGCTCGTCGAGCGGGGGTACGCCCGGCCGATCCTGACCGGCGCGGTGCATCGCGGTCGCCTGTTCCATCTGCAAGGCCGACCGCACACGCGAAACACCACAAAGCGCTTGCTGACCACGAGATCCTGCGAGAACGCCAGGGAACGGGCGGCGCCGTTTGCCGCCCGCGAGTCCTGCTGCTGATCGGCGACACCGCACAAACCAGGGCGTGAGCGACCCCGCCCTGGGCGAGCGGCGACGGTTCCCCCGCGCGAAACGAGGGTCGCTCACGCCCTGGTTTGTCTGTCCTCGTTCAGCAGGACAACTGAGGCGGCAGTGAACGCCGCATGGCGGCGATCTGTGTCGGCGACACCGCAAACAAGTGCAAGCCGATCCGATCGGGAATCTGGACGCGTTTGTGGTCAGCGAGTACGTCGAGAATCTGATGCGGGACTTCACCCGCCTGATGACGCCCGGCCACCACGCGTTCGAGTGTCGCGCTGTGCTCGGCGTCGTCCATGCTCTCCGCGCGACATTGGTCAGCTTCGACCGCGCATTGGCACCCCAACGCGCTGAAAAACGCGCATCAGGGACCCCGCCACTGAGCGCGGCCTTCGGGCATGGACAACGCCTCCGCGCAGCGCGCGATCTTGGCGCTTATGTAGCGGACCGGGGACTCGTGGCTGCGGCGTTACAATGGTCGCAGCACCGATGAGCATCAAGGTCACATATCAAGACGGCGTGTTCGTTCCGCTCGAACACGTGAAACGTCTGCGTCCGGGCCAGCGGTGCACGGTGTTCTCTGACGAGGAACTCGCTGAAATCCGCGTGACGTTGGGATGGTTGAAAGCCGCGGAACAGGGCTTCCAATTCTGGAACAATGCGGCAGACGACGTGTACGATGAAATGTAGTCGATCGGAAGACGGCGGCATCGAACAAGAGCGCTTGCGTGGAGCCGATGTCGTTCAGGCTGTTGCGCAGGATGAAGACGACGATCGCACAGACGACGAACGGCGAGCTTTACACGACGCACTTTCCGCGTCGTGGGAGTCCGCAAAGGCCGGACGACTCCGGCCCGCATCGGCAATCCTGAACCACCTGCGTCAGCGCCGCTGATATACTCGTGGGAACGGCATGAGCAACGCCTATATCGAGCAGCGTGACGGCGCGTACTTCGTGGCGGGGACTCGTGTGTCCCTCGACTCGATCGTCTACGCGTTTCTGTCCGGCGAATCGGCGGAGGCGATTGCGCAGTCGTTCCCGGTACTGAATCTTGAGCAGGTGTACGGCGCCATTGCGTACTACCTCGGCCACCGCGACGAGATCGATCGTTATCTGGAGAACCAGCGGCAGGAATTTGACGCAGCGCGGCGCGCCGCGCGCGACGCCGACCCGATGTTCTACCAGAAGCTCGCCGACGCGAAGAAGCACAGGCCGCTGACGCGCTGAATGGCAGTCCGGTTTCAGGCGGACGCCGATCTCAATCAGATCATCGTATCGGCCGTCGTAAGGCACGAGCCTACCATCGACTTCAGAACCGCCTTGGCAGCCGGTTTGGCAGGCATGGCGGATCAGGAAGTTCTCGCCCTCGCCGCACGCGATAGACGCCTTCTCGTCACGCACGATCGCGCCACAATGCCTCGACACTTCCGCGAGTTCATCCGCTCTCAGCACAGCGCCGGCGTGATCGTGATTCCGCAAGACCTTCAGATTCGAACAGCCGCGGACGACTTGATTTTGATTTGGACCGCAACGAACGAAGAGGAATGGATAGATCGAATCGAGTTCCTACCGATCTGAGTTGAGGAATTCGTCGTTACGTGTG
>JACOUA010000050.1 GCA_016178075.1 Acidobacteriota bacterium | reverse complement strand
TCTGTTATCCTCTCTGTATGCTTCGCGCGCTTCTAGTCGGCTTCGCCACGACCTTCAAGCACCTGTTCCGGCCGCCCATCACGGTGAATTACCCGGAGCAGAAGGTGCCGGTCTTTCCGAAGTACCGGGGCAAACAGGTGCTGATGCGGGACGAGCACGGGCTCGAGAAGTGCGTTGCGTGCGGATTGTGCGCCGTCGCGTGCCCGGCCGACGCGATCTACCTCGAAGCGGCCGAGAACGACGGGACCGTGCAGGCGGGCCCGCGCTACGCGAAGGTCTACCAGATTCACAAGATGCGGTGCATCTTCTGCGGCTACTGCGAAGAAGCCTGTCCGGTCTCGGCGATCTTCATGGGCAAGGACTACGAGCTCGCCGTCTACAACACCCACGAGTTCATCTGGGACAAGGAAGACCTCTTGGTGCCGGCCACGAGGTGAATCTGTTGAGAATCTGTTGATTTGTTGATTGGTTGATCACCAGATCAACAAATGCGCTTATGGATTCGTTTCTCGATGCCATTCAGGATCGAGTGCTGGTCTGCGACGGAGCGATGGGGACGATGCTCTACGCGAAGGGCGTCTTCATCAACCGCTGCTTCGATGCGCTCAACCTGACGCAGTCCGACCTCGTCGCCGAGGTCCATCAGGCCTACGTGCGGGCGGGCGCCGACGTCATCGAGACCAACACCTTCGGGGCGAACCGCATCAAGCTCGCCTCGTTCGGGCAGGCCGAGCGGCTGCACGCCATCAACTTCCGGGGCGTCCAGATCGCGCGTCACGCCGCGCGCGACCGGGTCTTGGTGGCCGGCGCCATCGGCCCGCTCGGCATTCGGATCGAGCCGTGGGGGAAAACCGGCGTCGACGAGGCCCGCGAGTACTTCCGCGAGCAGGTGGCGGCGCTCGTCGAGGCCGGCGTCGATCTCTTCATCCTGGAGACGTTTCGCGACCTGAACGAAATCGGGGCGGCGATCGCCGCCGTCGGCAGCCTGTCCGATCTGCCGATTGTGGCGCAGATGACGACCGAAGAAGATGGCAACAGCCTGGACGGCACGCCGCCCGAGAAGTTCGCGCCCGAGCTCGAGCGTCTCGGGGCGCAGGTCATCGGCGTTAATTGCAGCGTGGGACCGGCGCCGATGCTCGAGACCATCGACCGGATCTCCAAGGTCACGCATGCGCGATTGTCCGCGCAGCCCAACGCGGGGGCGCCGAGAAACGTGGAGGGCCGCTACATCTATCTCAGCTCGCCCGAGTACATGGCGTCCTACGCGCGCCGGTTCATCACCAAGGGCGTCCGCCTGGTGGGCGGCTGCTGCGGAACCACGCCGGAGCACATCCGTCAGATCAAGCAGGCCGTCCGGTCGATGACCCCCGCGGCCACGCGGGCCCCGAGCACGGGGCCGGCCGTGACGGTCGTCGAATCCCGCACCGTGACGGCTCCGCTCGTGACGCGACCCGAGAAGTCGCGGCTCGCCCACGCGATCGCGCGCGGGCACTTCGTCACGGCGGTCGAGCTCGTCCCGCCGCGGGGCCACGAGGTGGCGCGGACCATCGAGCAGGCGCGGTTTCTGAAGATCCACGGCGTCGACGCCATCAACGTGCCCGACAGTCCGCCGCTCAGCACCCGCATGAGCGCGCTGTCGATGGCCGTGCTGGTCGAGCAGCAGGCCGGGGTCGAAACCGTGCTGCACTACACCTGTCGCGGCCGAAGCCTGCTCGCAATGCAGTCGGACCTGCTCGGGGCGCACGCGATGGGTCTCAGAAACGTGCTCATCCGGACCGGCACGCCTCCGAAACTGGGCGACTACCCGGAGGCCACCTCGGTCTTCGACGTCGACTCGATCGGGCTGACGAACGTCGTGTCCCGTCTGAACCGCGGATCTGACGTGGGCGGGCAGGCGATCGGCGCGCCCACGGCGTTCCATATCGGCGTCGTTGCGAACCCGTGCGCGGAAAACCTGGACGAGGAGATCCGCCGCTTCGAGTACAAAGTCGAAGCGGGCGCGGAGTTTGCGATCACATACCCGGTGTTCGATGTGGACGCGCTCGAATCGTTTCTCAAACGGATCGAGCCGGTCCGGATTCCGATCATCGCGGCGGTGCTGCCGTTCGAGAGCCTGCTGAACGCGGAGTTTCTGGCCAACGAGGTGCCAGGGATCCGGGTGCCGGAGGAGCTCGTGGCGCGGATCCGGCGCCGGGAGTCGAACGAGGCCCAGGGCGCCGAGGGGATCGTGATCGCACGGGAAATTGCCGCGGACATCAGGGACGACGTCCAGGGCTTCGCCATCTCCACGCCTGCCGATCACGTCGAAGCCGCGCTGGCTGTGCTGGATGTCGTGTAGCCGTGCTTGCACGGCCCGAATGTGTACGAACCGGTCGATTTCTGCCGTGCAACCACGGCTTAGGCGCGGCCGCTTTTTGCGGCCGCGCAGACTAGTCACGAAGCTTCGCCGGCCGGGTGGTTCGCTCTTCACTGGTCGGTTTGAGGCGAAGCTTCGTGACTTTGAGCTTGTGACTCGGCTGGCTGGGATATATAGTCGCGGGGCTCGCATGCCGCTATTCGACACGCAACGGCGCAGGGACGAGGACATCGTCGGATCGTCCGACGCCGCGACCCGGGCGTTATCGGTCACCGCGGTCGAGAACGACTTCGTCGAAGGCGTCTACGAGAAGCTCGCGTCGGTCTACGATCTCATCTTCGGACCGTCGCTCCACCCCGGCCGCCTCCAGGCGATCCAGCGGATGGGGCTCGCGCCGGGCGACCGGATCCTCGAAGTCGGGGTCGGGACCGGCATCAACATGCGGCTGTATCCCCCCAATTGCTCGGTCACCGGCATCGACCTCTCGGATTCGATGCTGGAGAAGGCGCGGGATCGGGTCGCTCGCCAGTGCCTGCGGAACGTGCGGCTCTTCCAGATGGACGCCGCGGATCTGAAGTTTCGCGACGAGTCGTTCGACATCGTCTACGCGCCGTACCTGATCAGCGTCGTCCCCGACCCGGTCAAGGTCGTTGGGGAGATGAGACGCGTCTGCCGCACCGGCGGCCGCATCATCGTGCTGAACCACTTCCGGAGCCCGAACCCAATCCTCTCGCGCGTCGAGCGGGGGATCTCACCCTTCACGGTGCACGTCGGGTTCAAGTCCGACCTCGACCTGCCGGCCTTTCTCGCTCAGGCGGAGCTGAAGCCCGAGTCGATCGAGAAGGTGAACTTCCCGAAGATCTGGTCGCTCGTCACCTGCACGAAAGAATAGTCACACGTCCCGCTATACGGCAACGAGAACAAAATTCTCGTAAGGCGCCGTATAGCGGTCTGCCTTCCACCTCTCGATTCACCTTGCCAGATCGAGGATTCTTGCAGCGGCCACCTCGGCGCCGTTTGTGGCCGGTCTCTCCGGCGGCGGTGGTTGTGCGAGGAGCACGTCGAGCGCGGCCTCCCAGCGGCCAGCCTGCAGCGCCTCCTGATCGATGAACCGACAGCGAAGGAATCGAGGCATCGCCTCGATCAGGACCCCGTATTCGCGAAATCGTCCACGCGACGTGTAGAGCAGGGCCGTCTCGTTCGCGACACATTCGGCGATGATTCCGTAACCCGGCTTCGTGGCGACGACATCGCAGGCGCGGACGAGATCCTCGTACCGAAACCCACGCCGGTACAGGTCCGTCTCGTCCACCCACACCAGCGAGGAATCGGGCGGGCGTTTGGCGCCGGTCTCCTGCACTCCGGTCAGGACGACGCGATACCGCTGAAGTCGCCCGAGGGCGCCCACATCGAGCGAGCGGATGTCGTGGCCGCCGAACGAGACGAGGGCCAGCGGCCGATCCCCGGACAGACCCAGATACGCCTTCGTCTCCGCCGGTTCGCGCCGCGAGTGCCGCGCCACGAATGGCAGGTCGACGATCGGAGCCGTGAACGCGTCGAACCCTCCCCACATCGGCAGGCGCAGGACGAGCCGGGCCTGGCGGTAGGCCTCTTCGATGGTTCGAAGGAACTCGCGCGAGCCCGGTGGGCGCTCACGGTCCAGATAGTCGGCGTAGATCCAGTCCCAGGTGAAGTTGCCGAGCGCGATCGACGGCAGGCCGGCGGCGGACGCGGCGGCAAATGCGAGCGGCGGCAGATCCGCGACCACGGACGTGGCACCGACGCGGCGCAGAAAGCTGGCCTCTTCGTCCACACGAGCTGCGAAGCCCGCGTAGAACGCGCGCGCCAGCTCCAGGGTCTTGCGTTCGTTCAGGTGAAGGCTGTCGACCTGCCACACTCCGGTGTCGCACTCGGAGGCGTGGATCTGGACCGAGCCGCGGACCGTGAGATCGAACAGCCAGCGGGCGGCGCTGGTCTTGACGATGATGGTGGTGTCCGGCCTCGCCGCGGCGATGGCGTTGATGACCTCGATCGCTCGCGCGGCGTGACCGAAGCCGTGGCCGGAGATGTAGAAGACGAGGCGCATCAGAATTGCCGATTGCCGACTGACGATTGGCGATTGATTGCCGATTCTTGATTGTCGAATGAAGGACGATCGAGCGGAATTCCGATGAATTCCCACACAATCGCACTTGAGTCAACAATCCAGAATCCGCAATCGCCAATCAATCGGCAATCGCCAATCCTCAATTGTCATTTCATGACCTCTTGCGGCAGGGCGACCTTCAGGACTTCTTCGAGCGTGCTGACCGGCACGAACTGCATGTCCTGGCGGACCTCCGGCGGGAGCTCGGTGAGGTCGGGTGTGTTGCCTGCGGGCAGGATGAAGGTCTTGATGCGGTGGCGTCGCGCCGCCAGCGCCTTCTCCCGGATCCCGCCGACCGGCAGGACCAGCCCGCTGAGCGTGATCTCCCCGGTCATCGCGACATCCTGCTGCACGGGCTCCTTTCGGATCGCCGACAGAATCGCCGTGGCCATCGTCACGCCGGCCGACGGGCCGTCCTTGGGGATGGCGCCTGCCGGCACGTGCACGTGCAGGTCGTGTGTCTCCAGGAAGGCGGGTGGGATGTGCAGCTCGCCCGCGGCCGCGCGGATGTGGCTGACAGCGGCGCGCGCCGATTCCTGCATGACGTTGCCAAGCTGGCCGGTCAGGACAATGTTGGAATGGCCGCCGGGAATCAGGCTCGCTTCGACGAACAGCACGTCTCCGCCGGTCTCGGTCCAGGCAACGCCGGTCGCGACGCCCGGGCGCGACGTGCGGAACTCGACCTCCCGGTGGAACCGTGGCACGCCCAGGTACTCCGGCAGGTCGCGGTCGTCGACGCGGGCAGCAGGCTCGGACGTTGGCGGCGGCGTCTGGGCCGTCGCGACGCGGGCCGCTACCTTTCTCGCGATCGTCCCGATCTGCCGCTCCAGGTTTCTGACGCCGGCCTCGCGCGTGTACTCGGAAATGATGTGGGCCAGCGCGGCGTCGGTGAAGGCCACGGCGCCGGGCGGTAGACCGTGCTCCCGGAGCTGCCGCGGAATCAGGTACATCCGCGCGATGTGCGACTTCTCCTCTTCCGTGTAGCCGGCAAGCGTGATGATCTCCATCCGGTCGAGCAGCGCCGGATGGACGGGGCCGAGCTGGTTGGCGGTCGTAATGAACAGCACGCGTGAGAGATCGAGGTTGACCTCGAGGTAGTGATCGCGGAACGAGTGGTTCTGCGCCGGGTCGAGCACCTCGAGCAGGGCCGCGGCGGGATCGCCCTGAAACCCCACCGCCACCTTGTCGATCTCGTCGAGCATGAAGACGGGATTCACCGCGCTGGCCTGCTCGAGCGCCTGGACGATGCGGCCCGGCAGCGCGCCGATGTAGGTGCGGCGATGGCCCCGAATCTCCGCTTCGTCCCGAACGCCGCCGAGCGACATCCGGACGAACTTCCGGTTCATCGCGCGCGCGATCGACTGACCGAGCGAGGTTTTCCCGACGCCGGGCGGCCCGACGAAGCAGAGGATCGGGCCCTTCATGTCGCCTTTCAGCTTCAGCACCGCGAGGTACTCGACGATGCGCTCCTTGACCTTGTCGAGGTCGTAGTGGTCCTCGTCCAGCACGCGGCGAGCCTCGATCGGATCGAGCCGGTCCTCCGTGGTGACGTTCCACGGGATGTCGAGGATCCAATCGAGGTAGGTCCGAATCATCTGGTACTCGGGCGAGGCCGGCGTCATCCGATCGAGACGATCGAGCTCACGGTGCGCGACCGACGCGACGTGATCAGGCAGCTTGGCGTCGTCGAGCCGGTGCCGCAGCTCCTTCGTCTCACCGCCGTCTGATTCGCCGAGCTCGTCCTGAATCGCCTTGAGCTGCTGGCGCAGGAAGTACTGACGCTGCGCCTGCGACATTTCCTTTTCGGCGTCCGACTCGATCTTGCCCTTGATCTCGAGGAGCTCGACTTCGCGGTTGAGCGCCTCGGCGATCGCCTGCAGCTTGACGATGAGGCTGTCGAGCTCGAGCAGCCGCTGCTTGTCCGCCGGTTTCAGGTCGAGCAGGCTCGCCAGCAGATAGCACAGGCGCAGCGGATCGCCGATGCTCATCACGATGCCGCGCAGCTCCTGCGAGAAGCCGCTCGTCTGCGACACCGCGCGTTCGATCAGATCCTGCAGGCGCCGCTGGTACGCCTCGACTTCCAGGGTGCTCTCGATGGTCTCGGGCAGGGGGCTGATCCTGGCTCTCAGCACCTGGCCCGTTCGGGTCGCGCTCTCGAGGCGCGCGCGCGCAAGCCCTTCGACAATGATGTGCGTGGCGGTCGGGCCCTTCGCCATCTGCCGCACGACGCCGACGGTCCCGACCCGCTTCAAATGTTCGGGCTGCGGGTCCGCCTCTTCGCCCTCCTGCATCACGAAGAGCAGCATGCGTTCCGCGGCGAGCGCGCGATTCACCGACTCGATCGACACCGGGCGATTCACCGCGAGCGGCTGCAGCGTCAGCGGGAAGACAACCGTGTTGAGCAGCGGAAGGATCGGCAGCTCCTCGGGCAGGGGCGGCGGCTTGGGGGTGTCGTCGGGCATGAAACAGGTATCAGTTCTCGGTTATCAGTTCTCAGTTCACAGTAATCAGTTCGCGCGGAGCTGACAACTGATAACTGAAAACTGAGAACTATAATTGACGCCGCATGTTTTCCCCCCGATCCTTTGATCTCGCCCGCGCCCGCGTCGCTGCCCACGCGTATCACACGCCGCTCATGACGTCGCGACTGTTGAGCCAGCAGACCGGGTTCGAGGTGCGGCTCAAGGCGGAGATGTTTCAGCGGACCGGTTCGTACAAGATTCGTGGCCCCCTGAACAAGTTTCCCGAGTTGACCGACGCGCAGAAGCACCAGGGGGTCATCTGCTCGTCGGCCGGCAACCACGCGCAGGGCGTCGCGCTCGCCGCGGCCATCCACGGAATCAAAGCGGTCGTCGTCATGGCGGAGAACGCGACGCCGTCCAAGATTGCGGCCACGCGGGCGTATGGCGCCGAGGTCGTCCTGCACGGGACGATCTGGGACGAAGCGAACGAGCGGGCGAAGCAGCTCGTTGCCGAGCGCGGCTACACCTACATCCATCCGTTCGACGACGAGCAGCTGATCGTGGGGCAGGGGACCCTGGGGCGTGAGATCCATGATGACTGGCCTCAGGTCGAGATCGTCGTCGTGCCGATCGGCGGCGGCGGGCTGATCGCGGGCGTGGCCACGACGCTCAAGGCCCTGAATCCTCGGATACGCGTCGTCGGCGTGGAGTCGTCCGGCGCGCCCGGCATGCAGCGCAGCGTGCAGGAAGGACGCCTCGTCACGCTGGACCGTGTCGACTGCGTCATCGACGGCCTTCGCGTGAAGCGGGTCGGCGAGCTCAATTTCTCGCTGGTTCAACGCTACGTCGACGATCTGGTGGCGCTCCCGGACGAAGAGATCTTCGACGCGATGATCTGGATCATGTCCCGCTGCAAACTCGTGGTCGAAGGCGCGGCGGCCGCGCCCGTCGCCGCGCTTCTCCACGGCCTCGTCAAGGCGCCCCCCGGGTCGAAGGTCGCCTGTGTGCTGAGCGGGGGCAATGTGAATCTGGATCAGATTCGTGGGATGAAGTGGAATTAGAAGGGATCAGCGCCGGGACTTGGGATTCGGGGGTCGTGGAACAGGCGGGAGGTATGAAGCCCCCGCGCGTACGTGACAGGCCTTTGCCTCACGAATCCCGAGTCCCGAACCCCGAAGCCCGATCCCCATCA
>JACOUA010000049.1 GCA_016178075.1 Acidobacteriota bacterium | reverse complement strand
TTGCTGCCATAGAACTGCGTGGCATCGAGGTCGCCTTCGGCCTTCTGATAGCGAAGCTCACCCCCAACGGTAAAGGCGTCGCCAACCGGCACGCGCGCGCCCCCAAGGAAAATCGGCCCGAGGCTGGTCCCCTCCCCTGCGTACGTCGCGTGGAAAATCGGCCAGCCAGCCTGGCCGAAATCCACGAACTCTCCGGTCTCGCTGTACCGCCATCGATAGAGACCGACGCCGACGCCGAGAAACGGCTGGACACCAGCACGCCCTCCGCGAGGCAGGACCCGCACGACCGCCGTCAGCGGGATGATCCGAAGCTTGAGGGCCTGCTCGATTTCCGCGCCGGTGCTGCTGACGGTCGCGGCATACACGCTCGGAACGGTGCGCCGGTAGTACCCCAGACCAGTCCCTACCTCCAGCTTGTCGCCGATGCCGACCAGCCATTCGCCGTTGAGGGCGGCGTTGCTGAAGTCGTTGATGTTGAACGCGAGAAAGTCCCGGTTCCCCACCAGGACGTCACCAGGCGCCCGGGCATCCTCGGTTCGAACCGCAAAGTATCCGACGCTGATGTTGAACATCTGTTGCTGCGCGTGCGAAGGAGCCGGCAGCATCAGCACCAGGGCGATGAGCGGAAGTTTGCGCATAGTCTCTCCGGAGAGAAATCGCGAGAAGTCTGGAGCGTTTTACGCACGAAAGGTGCCAGCTCGGCTGCGCCCTTTCCCGCCGAAACCTGCCGTGCGCGGCTGGGGGACGTGTCCCGGACCGATGTCAATCCGTCCCTTTTCGAGAGCGCCCGGCCTTGAAGGTCCGGATCGTGGTGAGCAACTCTTCGTGGATCTGACCGTTCGACGCGAGCACGTGACCGCTTCGCACGTCGAACGGCTGCCCATCGACGCCGGTGACCGTGCCGCCGGCCTCCTCCACCAGGAGGGCGCCGGCGGCCGTGTCCCACGCGTGCAGCGACTGCTCCCAGAAACCGTCCATCCGGCCCGCCGCGACGTAGCAGAGGTCGAGTGCCGCAGAGCCGAGCCGGCGGACCGCCCGGGACCGGGCCAGAAACGTCCCGAAGAGCCCCACGAGCTCGTCGATCCGCTGCTGCACGTTATAAGGGAATCCGGTCACGAGCAGCGCATCGCCCACGGTCTTCGTCTGCGACACGGAAAGCGGCACGCCGTTGAGACGAGCCCCCTGTCCGCGCTCGGCAGTGAAGAGCTCTTCCCGGGCCGGATCGTACACAGCGCCGACGATGAGTTGACCGTCGACTTCGAGGGCGAGCGACGCGCAGAAGATCGGAAGGCCGTGCGCGAAATTCGTCGTCCCGTCGATCGGATCGAAGATCCAGCAGGGCGCGTCTTCGCTCGGGCGATCACCCTGACCGAACTCCTCCGCCAATACGGTGTGGTGCGGAAACCGCTCCGCGATCAGGTCCCGCAGCATCTTCTCGATTTCGAGGTCGACCTCGGTGACGAGATCGATGTCGCCCTTCTTGCTGACCTGCAGGGCGGTCCCGAGACGGGACATCTGGATGGCGCCGGCACGCAGGACCGCTTCGATGGCGGTCGCGAGGAAGAGTGGATTGTGGGACAAGAGAAGAAGAGTGACGCTTGGTAGTTTTCAGTTTTCAGTTCGGGGCCAACTGATGACTGATGACTGATAACTGAAAACTTGTTGTACTCAAGGCTAGGCGCTCTTCGCGATCTTCTTGACCATCCGGACCTCCATCCCCCCTTCCGACCGCCGGCGCCAGACGACCTCGTCCATGAAACTCTTCATGAAGAAGATGCCGCGGCCGCTCGCTTTGAGCAGGTTCTCGGGGGCCAGTGGATCGGGCAGCGCGTCGGGGTCGAACCCCCGGCCCTGATCGCGAACCGCGACGACGAGCTCCGACTGCTCGTTTCGGACGGAGGTGAACTCGACGACGACGTGCTTGGCCTCGTCGCCCTCGTTGCCGTGCTTGATCGCGTTGATGACGGACTCGCGCACCGAGACGCCGACCCAATGAAGCGCCTCGTCGTCGAGCCCGAGCAGCCGACCGACGTGGTCGCTCACGAGCTGCACCAGGTCGAGACAGTCGAACGAGCTTTGGAATTCCAGGAGGATGGTGGTGACGTCGCGTGTCATGCCGCGAAGGACACTGGAGTGTGCGCGATGGGCGCCCGCAGAGTCAAGGTCGCGGGCAATGTTACATTACGCGTGTGACGCGGCCCGACGCGATCGTGGTGCAGCCTGCCGGGCGGGTGGCCGGATGCATCCGCGTGCCCGGCGATAAATCGATTTCGCATCGCTATGCGCTTGTCGCGGCGTTGGCCGACGGCCCCTCGTCGATCGAGGGGTATGCGCCCGGCGCCGACTGCCACGCCACGCTGCAAGCGCTCCTGCACCTGGGCGTCCCCATCAGCAGAGACGAACGGGGAGCGCTGACGGTTCACGGCCGGGGTCTCGGCGGCCTCTCTGCCGCGGCCGGTCCGATCGACGCCTGCAACTCCGGGACGACCCTCCGGCTGCTGGCGGGCATGCTGGCGGCCCACCCCTTCACGTCGGTGCTCACCGGCGACGACTCGCTGCGCCGGCGGCCGATGCGCCGAATCATCACGCCGTTGTCCCGCATGGGCGCGCGCATCCGGGCGTCCGACGGGGATCGACCGCCGCTCACGATTGCCGGCGCCGGCCTCTCCGCCATCGAGCACGCCCCCGATGTACCGAGCGCGCAGGTCAAGAGCAGCGTGCTGCTGGCGGGATTGCATGCCGACGGCCGGACGCGCGTGATCGAGCCGGCGCCGACGCGCAATCACAGCGAGCTGGCGCTCGCCGCCTTCGGTGCGAGCGTGGACTGCCACGACAGGGTGGTTTCCATCGTGGGGGGCACACGGCTGCACGCGAGGCGGCTCGATGTGCCCGGCGACCTGTCATCGGCGGCGTTCTGGGCGGTCGCCGCGGCGGCGCTGCCCGGGTCTGACGTGACGTGCCTGGAGGTCGGACTCAACCCGACCCGCACGGCCATCCTCGATGTCCTGGCCCGCGCCGGCGCCGCGGTCGAGCGAACCATCGAGCGCGTGGAGGCCGGCGAGCCGCGCGGATCGATCCGGGTCCGTGCCGGCGATCACCGCCCGCTGACGATCGGCGCCGTAGAGGTGCCCGCCGTCATCGACGAGCTCCCCGCGCTCGCCGCGCTCGCCACATTCGGCGGCGCCCTGAACGTCAGTGGTGCAAGCGAGCTGCGCGTGAAGGAGAGCGACCGTATTGCCTGCCTCGCGCAGGGTCTCCGCGCGCTGGGCGCCGACATCGAGGAGCGCCCGGACGGCTTCCACATTTCGGGGCGACGACGGCTGAGCGGCGGCACGGCTGATGCCGTCGGGGATCACCGGCTTGCGATGGCGTTCGCCATCGCCGCACTCGGCGCCGATCGCCCGAGCGTCATCCTGGGTGCCTCGTCCGTCGACATTTCGTATCCGGGATTCTTCGAGGTCCTCTCCTCGCTCGCGCGATGAACGCGGACAAGATCTACCTCGTCGGCTTCATGGCGGCCGGCAAGACATCGGTGGCGCGGGCGCTGGGGCGGCGCCTCGGCTGGCGGGTCGAGGACGTGGACGAGTTGATCGAGGCGCGCGAGCGCCAGCCCATCGCGGAGATCTTCTCGTCGCGCGGCGAGCCGTACTTCCGTTCGCTCGAGCGCGAGATCGTCCGCGAGCTCCTGCCGCCGCGGCATCTGGTGGTCGCGACCGGAGGAGGCACGTTCGTGGATCCCGAGAGCCGCCTGGCGATCAACCAGGATGGCGCGTCGGTCTGGCTCGACGTCCCGCTGGCGACGCTCGTTGCCCGCCTGCCGCCCGACAATCGCCGTCCGCTCGCGAGCGATCGCCGCCAGCTCGAGACGCTCTACGCCGTCCGCCAGCTCGCGTATCAGCAGGCGCGTCTGCGGATCGACGCGGCGCGGGCCTCGGTCGACGAGATCGTCGAGCGCATTCTCGATCTGCTGGGATATTAAGCAGACGTAGTTTTCAGTTGTCAGTTCTCAGTTATCAGTTTCAATCGAGTTTCGCTGGAGCCAAACCGGTTCTCACGAGGCAACATCGTCCAAGTCGGCGTTCTTGGAAACTGAAGACTGATAACTGACAACTGAACACTTCCGTTCATGCGTTACTTCATCCTCAGCGACATTCACGCGAACCTCGAGGCGCTCGAGGCGGTGCTGGCGGCCGTGGAGGCGAGCCGCTACGATCGCGTGATCTGCCTGGGAGATCTGGTGGGCTACGGGGCGAACCCCAACGAGGTCGTCGATCGGATTCGCGCGCTGGAGCCCACCGTCATCATTCGCGGCAATCACGACAAGGCCGCGAGCGGGCTCGACACGGCCAAGGACTTCAACCCCATCGCCCGGCTCGCCGCACGCTGGACGCGCGACCGCCTCACGCCCGACAACCAGACCTACCTCGCCGAGCTGCCGGCCGGACCGCAGATCGTCGACGACCTCGTCGAGATCTGCCACGGCACGCCGTACGACGAAGACGCCTATCTCTTCGACGAGGGAGACGGACTGCTCGCGCTTGCGACGGCCAGACGACCGCTGTGTCTCTTCGGGCACACCCACGTGCCGCTGGTCCTTAGGATGACGGCCGACGGCCTCGAGCTCGAGCACGTGAACGGCGGCGACACCCCCCACACCGTGGCGTTGCAATCCGAAGGACGATGTCTTGTGAACCCGGGTTCGGTCGGCCAGCCGCGGGATGGCGACCCGCGCGCCGCCTATGCGATCGTCGACACCGACACCCGCAGCGTGTCGCTGTTCAGGCAGCGGTACGCGATCGACGAAGCGCAGCGGAAGATCTTCACGGCGGGACTCCCGGGCGTGCTCGCTCAGCGACTCGGGGTCGGAAGATAACGGCGTTGACGATTGATGATTGGCGATTCGACGATTGATTGCTGATTGGCGATTGCTGATTGGTGAATGAAGGACGATTGGGTTGATTCCAGCGAATTCCGCTGAATCGTCCTTTATTCTTGCCAATCGCCAATCGACCTTCGGCAATCAATCCCTCAATCGTCAATCGCCAATCGTCAATTCTTCTTCTCTCTTTTCTTCAGCTCGGCGGCGTACGCGTCCTGCGCGGCGCGCGAGCCGAGCACCCAGCCGATGATGATGCCGATGAGGAGGATCGACGGGATGTAAATGAAGTGAGCGGCGGTCATCGCGTCCTCGGCTGACCACGGGCGTCGAGCTGCGCGATCTCGCGCTCGACCTGTCCCAACCGCCGCCAGAGCGACCACACGTAGGCGAAGAGCACGACCCACACGAACGCATACGCGGCAACGAGCAACGGCGCGGCCGGCAACTGCTCCGAGGGCGGCAGGTCGTTGACCGGCACGAACTCATCCTGCCCCCGCGGCGGCTGCTTCGGCTGCGCCTCGCTCACACGATCCGTAATGCAGACGATGCAGAGAACGACCAGCAACCATCTCAGCGATCGCTTCATGATTCCCCCACGCGATACAGTTCCTCGAGCCGCGCGCGTTGCTCTTCCAGCCGCACGCGCATCGTCAGCATCAGGAGGTACAAGAGCAGGAACGCGGCGACGCAGAACCAGAACGGCCCGCCCATGTCGACCGGCAGGGTCGGGACGACGCTGGTCTTGGGGTGGACCGTCCGCCAGATGTTGACCGACACGTACACGAAGGGCACGTTCGCCATGCCGAACAGCGCCATCGCCGCCGCCAGCTTTTCCGATCCCGGGCCACCGTAGTTCCGCACCAGCAGGTACGCCAGAAAGATCATCCAGACGAGCAGGCTCGACGTGAGCCGCGCGTCCCACTGCCACCAGACGCCCCACGCTTTGCGCGCCCAGAGAGGGCCCGTGACGAGCGCCAGCAGACCAAAGACCGCGGTCAGCTCGGCCGCCGCCAGCGCCATGCGGTCGGCGTGCGGTCGCCCCTGGAACAGGTAGATCGCGCTCCAGATGCCGCACACGAACGCGGAGATCAGCATCAGCCAGGCGCACGGCGCGTGGAAGTAGAAGATCTTGGCCACCAACCCCATCGTCGCCTCGTACGGCGCGTTGGCAATCAGGACCGGCGCGGCCGCAAAGAGCAGCATCGAGAGGACGAAGAGCGGCGTAAAGAAGCGTCGGATCATCAGAGGTCGTCAGCCATCAGTTTTCAGTTGTCAGTCGTCAGTTGTCAGTTGTCAGTTGTCAGTCTGAAAACTGAGAACTGAGAACTGAAAACTACTGGTTTCGTTCATTCCGTCATGAGCGGCTCGAAGGTCCAAAGCGACAGCGTGACGAACACGATGTCGAAGAACGTCAGGAGCCCGATCCAGAACCACGCCATCT
>JACOUA010000048.1 GCA_016178075.1 Acidobacteriota bacterium | reverse complement strand
CCCTCCTGACGACGGCCACTGGCGACCTGCGGCACCACAAGCCGGTCATCTATCAGACGGTCAATGGGACCCGCCATGAGATCGAGGGCGGTATGTTCTCAGCCGGGACTCGGCTGAACCAACCCGCTCGAATCCCGAATCCCGGATCCCGACTTCCCAGTGATCAGCAACAACCTCCTCGTCATGACGCGAGCGGATTGACCCAGCGCAGCCCCGGAAAGCGCGCAAAGTCGGCATCGGTGGACTGCAGCTCGGCCTGGTGCTCGATCGCGACCGCCGCCAGATGGGCGTCCGTCGTCAGGTTGCCGGCGGTCCCAAGCGCCTCGAGGAGACCGAAGAGGATCTCCGCGTGTCGGGCCCCGGGTTCGAGGATGCTCACATAGGGCTGCCCGAGCCAGGCCCGCGCGTGCGCACACGCCAACGCCACCGGGAGCGGGTTCACCAGGATCTGACGATGGGTGGCGATCCGAATGAAGCCGAGAATCGCCACCCAGGTCAACCCCACCGGTCGTGTGCCGTTCAAGAGCCCTTCCCACCACACCCGTGCGGAGTCGTGGACCGGCGAGTCGCTGTTGTACGCGTGCACCAGCAGGGTGATATCGGGCAGGATCACGGGCGGAGCGTTCGGGCGCGCTCTTCGGCCTCGAGCTCGTCGACGAGCTGATTCATGCGATCGGGGTCGACGCCGGGCTTCACGCCGAAGGCGTGAGGTTGAACGGCGAAGCGGGGCGACCGAGGGGGTTTGCCGCCTATCCTGAGGCCGCGCCGCAGGGCGTCGTTGATGACGGCCTTGAGGCCGCGCCCGGTGCGCCGCATCTCCTTCTTCAGGGTTTCCGCGACGTCCCGATCAAGCGTCAGCGTCGTCCTCACGTTGTCATCATGATGCTCGTGGCAGGTGATGTCAAGATGCCGGTCGTGAGTCAGTTGGCCGCTCGCCGATGGCCGCGCGGCAAAACGCGCTCCCGGCAGCGCGTCCGGCGCTCTGCGCCGTGTTGCATCGATTCGGCCCAACCTGCACACATCTGCGCTGCGGATTCAGACGATCGCACATGGTTGACTACGAGGCACACGACTTGCCCGGTGCTGCCGTAGTCCGCAGTCGGATTCGTCTCATCGCGCGAAGAGGACGGCCGACTCCCCTTGAGCTTCGAGGCCGACCGCGGCCAGACCGACGCACGCGTGAAGTTCGTCTCGCGTGGCCAAGGCTACGCGCTCTATCTCGAGAACACCGGCGCGTCCCTTTCGCCGAATGGCGGGACCGCGGTGAAGATGACGCTCCTCGGCGCCGCGGGCGTCTATACTGACAGACGATGGACGCCAAGCCCTTCCTGGTTGAAGTCGGACGTCTGCTGCAGCAGCTCCACCTCGAGGCCGTCCTGATCGGCAACGCGGCCGCCGCGCTGCAGGGCGCGCCGGTCACCACCATCGATCTCGATTTCCTGTTTCGCCAGACGCCTCGAACCCTCACCAAACTGAAAGGCCTCGCGCGCGGGCTCAAAGCCGTGGTGCTCCGCCCCTACTATCCGGCGTCCGAGATGTATCGAATCGTGCGGGAGGGTGACGGCCTGCAGCTCGATTTCATGGCCACGATCCACGAAGCCGTGCCCGCCCGCGCGGTCACGATCGAGATCGAGGGGGTGCCGCTTCTCGTCGCCTCGCTGGCGGACATCATCAGGAGCAAGCGGGCCGCTCGGCGGCCCGGGATCTGGCCGTGCTGGAGATTCTGGAGAAAGCCCTTGAAGAAACGGCCCGGCCGAAAGACAAAGCTGGCCGCTCTCGCAAGAGAGAGTGAGCGCGATCTGCGCGAGCTGATTCATCGCTGGCAGGCGCTGCCGCCGGAACGCCGAACGAACTTCCTGCGGAAGCGGACGTCGTTCAGGGGGACAGCTCTGTGACGATGCCCCGCCGCCCGAGCACCATCGGCAGCGGGCGGAGCACGCGCTTCATCGGGTCGAGCAGAAACCCGAGCGATTCGAGTGACACGGTCCCCAGAAGCACGCTGTCCCCCTGCTCGCCGAAGATGACCGGCGACGCGGCACGATGGCCATCGATGAAGAAGAGCGCGTCGCCGACGCGCCGCTTGATCTCGGTCCCATCGGCCAGCATAAAGCTGCGGACCGTGTGGGGCCGAATGCCGAGGCGCTCAAGCGTCGAAGCTGGCACGACCGAGTACAGGGCTCCAGAGTCCACGAGAAACTTGAGACGCGCTGTCTTACTCGGCCGGCCGGGATTCGCGATACGGGCCGAGATGTGAGTGAGTCCCATGCGCCCCCGATCCTAACTCAGGATCCCGGCATGCCAGATGGCCACGAAGACCTCTGAGATTCCTCTCCAGCGCAACAGCTTTTGTCGCTTTTCGCCGCTGTACCTGAGTTTCTCAAGCCCGCTCGACGCCCGAGCTCCAAACCCTTCTACTAGAACGACTTGCTGGCGGGAATCCACCGCCGGCGGCCCGGCGTGCCGCGGCGCGCCACCGACGGCGTTGCATCGGTTTGCCGTGACCGACCCGTCATCGCTTGAACGTGCAGCATCGCGCCCACCGTTGCACACAAGGCACACGAATTGCTCACGTAGTCGCGACTCAGTCGGACAGATCCATCCGCGCGTGGGGGACGCGCCTGCCCAGCAGGGACGCTTGTGGGTCGACGTGTGCTCCGACCTCAGGGCCTCTCGCTCGTCGAGACGACCATCATTCTGCTCGTGCTGCTGGTCCTCACCGGCGTCCTGGCGCCGGCCATCAACGACTTCGTCAACGACGCGAAAGACGTCAAGGTCAAAGAGGATTGCGAGGCCATCGGCGCGACCGTCATGCGCCTGGCGCGCGATGTCGGGCCTTGCCTGCGGAACCTCGTCGCCGACCCCCTGCACCAAGTTCAACCGCTCCGACATCCTCTATAGCGACGGCGAGGCGCTCAACTTCTCGACCCATCCGGAGCAGGTGGACTTCTCGACCGCCCCGGATTTCTTTCACCCCGAGATCAACGGCGCCTTCTTTCTCAACTGGGACATGGGCCCGGTCAGCGGCGACACGATGGAGAGCCAGTTCCTCCAGAACCTGCCCACCTACGGCACGCCGGGCGACGTCGGGAATCACAACCCGCTCGCCGGCTATCAAGTCCCGGGGCCGGCGTTCTTTCTCGGCTGGCGCGGCGCGTATCTGGAGCCGCACCTCGGTCCAGATCCACATGGCCTGCCCTACGTCGTCAACACGCTGTTTCTGTCGGTCGCGATAGACGCAACGGCGGGGAGCGGCGAGGGGCAGCGCAACGGCGGCTGGGACCGCGATGTGATTTGTGTATCGGCCGGCCGCAACCGGCGCTTCGAGACGCCGTTCGCCGGCAACGCGGCGCGCGGCACCCTGCGCGTCGGCGCCGCTTTCGTGTTCATCGTCTCGGGTGATTCGCGATGAGGACGCTCGGAGAACACGCGATGGGTCTGACAAAACCCGCGAGAAAGCTGTTAGTCGTGGGGGCCGTCCTCTGCCTCGAGCTGGTTCCCCGTGCAACCGGTGCACCGCCACCAAGTGGCGAATGGTCACCAACCGGTTCCATGGTTCAGGCGCGTCAGGGAGCCGCGGCCGTCCTCCTCGCGGATGGTCGCGTGCTGATCACCGGCGGCGCTGATAGTGCCGGCAATACCGTGAGAAGCGCTGAGCTCTTCTATCCAGTCGGCGCGTTCGCCGTCGCCCCCCCGATGAACGTGGCGCGGCGCTCTCACGGGGCCGTTCGACTCAAGGATGGGCGCGTCCTGGTCGCTGGCGGTTACGGCATCGATGGTGCGGCCATGCGAACGGCGGAAATCTACGACCCCACCGCCAACGCCTGGTCGATGGTGAGCAGCCTGAGCGAGCCGAGGGCCAGATTCACGGCTTCCCTGCTCGGTGACGGCCGTGTCCTAATCGCCGGAGGTGACAGCGCGGGGTACGTCAGCGGAAGCATTGAGACCTTCAATCCCACCACTAACACGTTCACCTTCGCCGGCAACCTGTCGGCGCCTCGAGTCGACCACGCCGCGGCGACGCTGAACGACGGCCGCGTCCTCATCGCGGGCGGGTCCGACGGCGGGTCCGCACTCTCGTTCGTTGACTTCTACACACCGTCGAGCGGATCGGTCATCCAAGGCCCTCCGCTGGCGACGGCACGGGCCGGCCATTCGGGGACCACGCTGCTCGACGGAACGGTGCTGGTGGCGGGCGGAAGCAACGGCGCACAGGATCTTTCCACGGCGGAGGTGTACGACCCGATCGGGGGAACCTGGCGCCCGGTGGGTAGTCTTGCGACGGCTCGTCGGAATCACCTCGCCTTCCTGCTGCCGCGCAACAACGCCGTGCTTGTCTTTGGCGGAACGAACGGCCGGGCCGCGCTCCGATCGGCCGAGCTGGACGTCCCCTGGGAGGCTCGGTTTCTCCAAACGGGCTCGCTGTCGAGCGCCCGCTCGGGGTCCGTCGGGAGCCCGCTGGCGCTCGACGGCTGGTTGTTGGCGGCCGGCGGCACCGGTCTCGACACGGCGGAGGTCTATCGCTTCGCGACCCTCCGGACGGATCGAGACGACTATGGGCCGGGCGAGACGGTGACAATGACGGGCAGCGGGTGGGTGCCGGGAGAAACCGTCACGCTCGTGCTTCGCGAAGTCCCCCCCACCCATGCCGAGCAGACCCTCACGGCGACCGTCGATGCGTCGGGCAACTTCGTGAACACGCAGTTCGCGCCGGAGCGCCACGACGAGGGGGTCACATTTTTCCTGACGGCCACCGGTACTGTCTCGCGCGCGCAAGTAACGTTCACTGACAGTCCGAAAGTGGGCTCGCTGACGGTCGGAGCTCAGACCGGTTCGCTCACATCTGGCACGGCGGGCAGCGCGACATTCCTCGTAACGGTGAATCGTGGAAGCGGCCCTGGAAGCAGCGGCGCGTTCAAGGCAAATCTCAGCGTCACCACTGCTCTTCCAGCAGGCGCAACCGCTTCATTCTCGACCAGCTGTACCGGCCCCGTTACACCGGATTGCCTGAACTTCGGCCCGGCGGACAGCACGAAGACCTCGACCCTCACCATCACCACGACCGGCGCGACGCCGGCTGGCACGACGCTCTTCACCGTCAAGGCGTCCACGTCCGCCACCGATTTCGCGACGGGTACCGGCACCCTGACCATCAACGCCGGGCCGCCACAGCTGACCGTCATCAAGACGCTGCTCCCGGGCAGCGACTCAGGCCAGTTCAACCTGAGGATCGACGGCACGACCTACGCGACCAATGTCGGCAACGGTGGCACGACCGGCGCCGTGACCCTTACCGCCTCCCTGCATACGGTGAGCGAAACCGCGGGAACCCTGACCACATTGACCGACTACATCAGCGTGATCGGCGGTGATTGCGCGGCGGACGGGACGATCACCCTGGTGGCGGGCGATGTGAAGAACTGCACCATCACCAACACCCGCAAACCGCGGTTGACGGTGATCAAGGCTCTGGCGCCCACCAGCGATCTGGGCAAGTTCAACCTCCGGATCGACGACACGACCTACGCGACCGACGTGGGCAACGGGGGCTCCACGGGCGTCGTCACGCTGCCGACCCTGGGCGCCCACACCGTGAGCGAACTGGCAGGCACAGGGACCTCGCTCAGCGACTACCTCAGCGCGATCAGCGACGACTGCGCAGCGGATGGCTCGATCACGCTCGCGGCCGGCGACGTCAAGACCTGCACCATCACCAACACCCGCAAGCCGCGGTTGACCGTCACCAAGGCGCTGGTGCCGGCGACCGACCCAGGCAAGTTCAACCTGCAGATTGACGGCACCACGGCTGGAACCGGCTCGAATGTCGGCAATGGCGGGACGACCGGCGTCATCACGCTCGCGACGCTCGGCGCGCATACCGTTGGCGAAACCGCCGGCACCGCGACTTTGCTCAATAACTACCTCAGCGTGATCGGCGGCGCCTGCGCGGCCAACGGGTCCATCACGTTGGCTGCTGGCGACGTAAAAACCTGCACGATCACGAACTACCGCAAGGTGGAGATCACGGGTCTCAGCGCCAGCCCGAGCTCGATCTTCCCGGCCGATCGGCGGATGGTGTTCGTGACCCTCGCGCCAACGACCCTGAACCCCGCCACGTGCGGGATTGTCTCGGTGGCCCAGAACACGCCCCAGTTGGGGTCCCAGCCGGACTTCATCATTCATTTGCCGCTCTCTGTCGAGCTCCGAGCAGAACGCCCGACCGGTGCCACGAACCGGAGCTATCTGATCAACGTGAGTTGTACGGACGGCGTCACGACCGCGGCCACGAGCCTGTTCGTCAGCGTCCTGGGAGTCAGGTAAAAGAATCTGGTGATGGGTTGATTTGGTGATTTGGTGATTGATTTGGTGATTGTCGGATTGGGGGATTGACGAGTCACGTGCCGATGATTACGCGACCGACGAAGTACTTTTTCACAACGAAGAGGCTGAGCGTCACGCAGCCCCTCACGGAGCTGTTCCGCGGCCCTGATCCGCGGCGGCGCAAGTTCCTGCTCGCGCTCGCGGCCGCGCTCTTCGCAGGCCAGACCTTCGCGGACACCGTCTACGAGGATACGAATCCCAAGATCGTCGACACCAAACCGCCGGTCCTTCGAACGATCACCGCGGACCCGCCGGTGATCATCGTGGCGAACCGGCGGCTCGTGCCGGTCACACTCAGTGTCAGCGCGACGGACGATGTGGATTGGACGCCGTCGTGTCAGGTGGAATCGGTCGAGAGTAACCAGCCGTCGCAGACCTCCGCCGGAGAAGACTGGACGATCATGGGGCCCCTGCTCGTGTACGTACGCGCGGAGCGCCCGACGGCGAGCGGCAACCGTGAATACACGATCAAGGTCCGGTGCGCCGATCGCACGGGGAAGACCAGCAACGTCAGTCAGGTGAAGGTCCCGGTCGCCCCGCGGACGCGCCGGGGCTAAGGACCCGTCCCGGAATAAGTGTGCCATTCTGGGCGTCGAGGCGCCCGCCCGGCAAGGCGTGAGGAGCGCGCATACCGAGCGTATGTAAGCGACGAGCAACGAAGCCCGGCGGGATGCATCGGCGTCCAGAATGGTGCACTTATTCCGGGACGAGTCCTAACTCTGCAATCCTGCATTCACGATTGTCGATTGGCAATTGAATGTCGATGGTGCGGAATTGCGGCTTGCTGATTTATTGCCGAGTGTTTGAGTGATCGATTGGACTAGTCGGACGCACTGACTCGCGCGGTCGATCTTATTCGAGGACGAACTGAGGAAACGCCCCTCTCAAGCACCCGGCGTGGAAACGTACGCTTCCATCTGACACCGCCTCCCTGGCCTGCTCCTGGTCGCCCATGAATAACTGGCCGCCTGGAGTCAGGACGCATTTGCCAGCTTCTTCGGCTGGAAGGACCCTGACGGCTCCGTGAGCGGCCTCCAGCAGGGCATGCCATCGACGCGAGAGGTCGCCTGCATCGGGCGGCGGACTGTCGAAGGCCAACTCGGCCGTCGAGGGCTCGCAGACGTTGGGCGCGGGTCACAGGATAGTAGTCAGCTCGCAGGAACCAGAGACAGCTCGAGCGATGAGCATCGATGAACGCGTTGAACGTTTCGTTGAAGGTTCCGGGGGGTGCGTTCATCCATCGATTGTGGTCGATTGCAGGCGGCGGTGAAGGGTGTTCGGAATCATGACGCGAGCGGGTTGATCCAGCAGGAGCTCCACAGCGCGCCGTGCTATCCTGCCCGGACACGCAGGATCGCAGTCGATGCGGCGCACGTTGCAGGTGTTGAACGAATTCGAGCGCGCCGGGGTGCTGTGCCGGTACGCCATCGGCGGCGCGATGGGCGCGACCTTCTACGTCGAGCCGCTCTTGACGTTCGACCTCGACGTGTTCGTCGTCCTGCCAAAAGCCGCCGGTGAATTGTTGTCGCTCGGACCGCTGTACGACGCGTTGCGTGCGAGGGGATACCAGGAAGACGGCGAATGCGTGGCGATCGAAGGCGTGCCCGTCCAGTTTCTTCCCGTTTACAACGCCTTGATCGAAGAGGCCGTGTCTGAAGCGCAGGATGTCATGTACGACGACACCTCGACGCGAGTCGTGCGTGCCGAACATCTGGTCGCCATATCCGTCCAAGCCGGACGTGACAAGGATCGCGAGCGCGTGCGGCTCCTGCGCGAGCAGGCGACACTCGACATGCAATACTTGAAGGACATCCTCGCTCGCCACAACATGGAGCGTCAATGGACCCAGTGGACGACCTGAAGCCGGAAGCGGTGCGGCTGTTCGAGGCCAAAGCGGCGCGCCGGCGAAAGCTGGCTCGTCTGTCTTTTGCGCAAAAGGTCCGCGCGGTCGTGCGGCTCCAGGAAATGGCCGCTCCGCTGCTCCGCGGACGGGGCAAACAGGTGCGAGTGTGGCAAAGCGATGACCTGAAAGGAGAGTGAAGGCGTTCACTCGACCTTTCGCCGCGGCGCTTCGACACACCGCAGTGGAAGTCAAGTGGATGGGTTGATTTGGTGATTTGGTGATTGATTTAGTGATTGTCGGATTGGGGGATTGACGAGTCACGTGCCGATGATTACGCGACCGACGAAGTACTTTTTCACAACGAAGAGGCTGAGCGTCACGCAACCGGTCACGGAGATCTATCGCGGACCCGATCCACGGCGGCGAAAGTTTCTGATGGCGCTGGCGGCGGGGCTCATCGCCGGGCAGACCTTCGCGGACACGGTCTATCAGGACGCGAATCCGCTGATCGTGGACGCGAAGCCGCCGGTCCTCCGCACGGTTACCGCGGACCCGCCGGTCATCACCGTCTCGAATCGCCGCCTCGTCCCGATCACGCTCACTGTCAGCGCGACGGACGATGTGGATTGGACGCCGTCGTGTCAGGTGGAATCGGTCGAGAGTAACCAGCCGTCGCTGACCTCCGCTGGAGAAGACTGGACGATCATGGGGCCCCTGCTCGTGTACGTGCGCGCGGAGCGCCCGACGGCGAGCGGCAACCGTGAATACACGATCAAGGTTCAGTGCGCCGATCGCACGGGAAAGACCAGCAACGTGAGTCAGGTGAAGGTCCCGGTCGCGCCGCCGGCGCGCCGGGGCTAATCTGAAATCCTGCATCAACGATAGCCAGGTCTACCGACGCCTGCCGTCTCGATCGGCCTCCCATGCTATCCTGCCGTTCGGGGATGCCCCATGAGGTCACTGACCACTGACTTCTCCCAATCCCACCTCCGGCCCTACTTCCTGTGGGACGAGGATCTCTCCGTCGAGGAGCTGAGGCGGCGGTTGCGCGGAGATGACGCCCGCGAACGGTTGCGTCTGATCGCCAAGCTCCTTCGCGAAGCCAGCGACATCGACGTGTGGGAATTCGTCGCCCCCTCCGAAGTCGCTGCCGCGTTTCCCGCCCTCAGACAGCGGTTGGGGCGCCGCCGGGCATTCTGGGAGTTCCTCCTAGAGGGCTGGCGCCAGGATGGCATCCTTCCCCGATAAGCTCACGGCACTGCAGCGCGAGGTGCTGGAGGCGTTCTTCCGGCACGAGCGGCGCTTCTTCCTGACCGGTGGCGCCGCGCTAGCCGGTTTCTATCTCGGCCATCGCGTGACGGACGATCTGGATCTCTTTACACACGAGCGCGAGGCCTTCGAAACGGGCGTCCACGCGCTCGCTGCCGCGGTCGACGAGCTGGGTGCCCGGACAACGGTTCGCCAGGAGGCACCTGGATTCAGGCGATACGTGGTCACTCGAGGCGAGGAGGCCGTGGTGGTTGATCTTGTCTGGGAGCGGGTGCCGTCGGCATACCCGGACAAGCCTGAACGCGGCGGCGTACGTATCGACCGCCTTGAAGAAATCCTCATCAACAAGCTGACGACCGTTGTCTCACGCGCCGAGGAACGGGATCTCGTGGACCTGTTCTTTCTCGAACGCGCGGGCCATCGAGCCGAAACCGCACTTACTGCCGCGCTGGCGAAAGACGGCGGGTGCACTCCCGCAGTATTGGCGTGGGTGCTCGCCCAGATCGAGATTCCTGAGGGCGCTGTGCTGCCAGGCGGGGTCACGGCCACGGAACTCCGCGCTTATGTTGCCGATCTCGTCAAGCGTCTGCGGCGATCCGCCGCGCCCAAGGTCCAGAATGGTTAGTCGAACCGGTGGGCACGTGCGGTGGTGACCACCTCTTCGGCTTCCGCAGCCGCCTTCTCCGCCGCGACGGCGTCCCGCTGCGCGGCGTGTAAGTCGTCCGCCGCTTTCATCGCACGCTCCTTCGCCCGCTCGAGCGTGCGGTGTGCCTCGTCCACATCTTGTCGGGCGGCCGCGTCGCGCTCGACGGCCTGACGCCGGGCCGCCTCCGCGCGATCGGCCTGACTGCGAAGCCTCCTGGCCTCGCGCTCGGCTTCCGCCAGCTCGGCGCGCGCCCGCGCAAGATCGCGATCGTGCGGAAGAACCCGTGCGGGGCTGTGTGGCGCCACCGTTCTGGTCGGCTTCGTTCCGAGGTCGGGCTTCGGCGCCGGCGCGTCGTGGAGCGTCGGCAGCGTGTCAAGACTCGTGAGGCCGGCCAGCGCGCCGAACCCTGGCGGGTCGAGATCCTGCGAGAGCTGTCCCGGTGTTCCGACCGGCGGAGCGCCCCCGTAGGCCGCCAGCGCTTCGAGCGTTCTGGCCACGCGCTGATGCAGGGCGGGCGATGCCGGATGCCCGGCGTCGCCGGCGAGCTTCATCGCCCGATCGAGGGCGGCGACGAGCGCCTCCTGCCGCGCCTCGCTCGCCTGTCTGAGATCGCCGCGCCGGCCTTCGAGCACTGCCTGCTGCACGTCGCGCAGCCGCTTGCCCGCTTTCATCAACACGTCGTACTCACGCCGAGCAGTCCAAAAAAGCTGGTTGACCGCCCACGCCGACACGCTCGGCTTCGCGAGCGCCTTGATCTCCGACGCCTTCGCCGCATCACCTGCCTTCACCCGCGCAGCCAGCTCGTTGCGCGCGCGCGTGAAGTCTTCGAGCGGTCCCTGAAAAAGGACCTCGGTCGCCTCCGAACGGGCCCGAGTGGGCGACATCGTGTCGGCGTTACCTGATGGCCGACTTCAGCGCTTGCAGCAGGATAAGCAGCACCATCGGCGAGAAGTCGAGGCCGCCGGCGGCGGGCAGCACGCGGCGGATCGGCGCGAGCGCCGGATCCACGAGCGCAGAGGTGACCTGCGACACGGGATGAGATGGCGACAACCCGATCCAGGACACGACGACCGACACGACGACTACGAACGAATAGAGGTCGATGAGCGTGCGCAGCAGTTCGGGCATCGGTTTTGGTCCGCGCGGGGCGGCCGCTCCGCCCACCGAGACGGACGACCGGGCTCCGCGGCGGCTCATTGTTTGATCCGGGGACCCCCTGGATCCCCGTTGGCCCCGCGCTCACACGCGCTTCGCGCGACGCTCTTCTGGAACGCCGTAGCCTTGGCGAAGGCGGTCGGGCTTGCCGCGCCGCTCCGCGGCGCAGCCTTGGTCCCGCGGCGGAAGCAGGATATCGTAGCGCGAAAAGCGCGGGAGAACCCATATGCGAAGGCTGTCCGTGATCTCCCTCCTGTTGGTCGTGGTCGCAGCATTGTCCGCTCAGACGCAGTACGCACCCGCGAACACGCCGAGCGAGCTGGGGCTCGCCGGCTACGCGAAGGTCCTCTGCTCGGCGGTCTTCGTCTCTGGGCGCGAGATCGAGGAGGCGCGCCGCAACAGCGGCTTCTTCCTGATGCCGGACGCCGATCGCCCGTTCGTCACCGACGTCAAGGTCGACCGCGAGAAGAAGCTGGTCAGGATGACGCTCAGAAGCACGCTCACACGCGAGGCGCAGTACTACGGCGATCAGGGCTGCATCATCCATCAGCAGGGATCGGGCCGGATCTTCTTCAAGCCGGTGCCGGTCCGCACGTCTCTGCCCGACGCGATGTCGCATTTGTGGCCGATGGGAGACCGGACCTCCGACGAGCCCCTGCCGCCCGAGATCGACACCCCGACGCTGAACGCCGCCGTCGACGCGGCATTTGCCGATCCCGAAGGCCTGACGGCCGCGTTCCTCGTCCTCTACAAGGGCCGCATCGTCGCCGAGCGCTACATGCCGGGCATCACGAAGGACACGCAGCTCGAGAGCTGGTCGATGGGCAAGAGCATCACGGCGACGCTCTTCGCGCTGCTCGTCAAGGATGGGACGTACAAGATCGACGATCCCGCGCCGGTGCCGCTGTGGCGGAGGCCCGGCGATCCACGGTCCAACATCCGCATCGTCGATCTGCTGCGCATGAGCAGCGGCCTGCGGTTCATCGCCACGCAGGATCCGGACTACACCGAGGACAAGGGCTATCCGGATCACATGCTGATCTACACGGGCGCCATCGACGCCTTCGAGCATTCGATCACGCGCCCGCCGCAGTTCCCGCCAAACACGGAAGGGCGATACCGGAATTCGGATCCACTGACGATCGGCTATCTGATCAAACAGGCGGTCACGAAGCGAGGCGAGGAGTACCTCACGTTCCCGCAGCGGGCGCTCTTTGATCGGATCGGCATCCGTCGTCAGGTGCTCGAAACGGATCCCTACGGAAATTTCTTGCTGACCGGCTACGACTACGGCACGGCGCGCAACTGGGCACGGCTCGGGCTGCTCTACCTGCAGGATGGCGTGTGGAACGGCCAACGGATCCTCCCCGAGGGCTGGACGAAGTTCGTCTCGACACCGGCCCCCGCGTGGAAGCGGCCGGTGTACGGCGGACTCTTCTGGGTCAACGGGACGGGCGACTTTCCGCTGCCGAGGGAGGCATACTACATGGCCGGCGCCGGCGGCCAGAACACCTTCATCGTCCCGTCGCACCACCTTGTGGTCGTGCGGATGGGACACTTCCGCGGCGCGGCCCCGGGCGGGAAGACGGTCAGGAAGGCGCTGGCGCTGCTGATGGAAGCCGTGGGCAGTCGATAGTCGTGAGTCGATAGTCGATAGTCGTGAGTCGATAGTCGTTAGTCGGCGGTCGACGGTGCCGCGTACCCGGCATCTCGCACCCGGTATCCGGGACCCGCCTCAAGATCATCGCTGGGCAGGTATTCCCGTTCGGTCTTCCTGATCGCTTTGTAACGTCTGAAGACCGCGCGCTCACTCTCCAGGCCGAGCATCGACTTCCAGGTGCTGCCGCGAAACGTGTGGGCGAGCATCCGGATGCCGTGCCGCAGCACGAACGCCGGGTGGTGAGCCAGGACCGACGGCAGGTGCCGCACCTTCATCCAGCGTTCGGCCCGCCACCGCATGAATTCGATCTCTTCCGCGCTCAGGTGCTTGCTTCGCACGACCGCCGTCGTCCCGTCGTATTCCGCGTAGTTCTCGTTGACGATGAGGTCCTGCTCGCGGAAGTCGCGCGTCATCGGCGTGCGGGGATACGGCGTGGGATGCTGGATGTACGGCCAGTCGACGTACTGCCGCGCAAATGCCAGGTTGGCTTCGATCGATTCGCGGGTATCGTCCGGGTTGCCCACGATGAGGCCGCCGACGACGAACATCCCGTGGCGGTGCAGGGTGTCGACGGCCTGAATCGTGGCGTTCCCCGTCTTGCGTCCACCCTCGCGTCGGGCGTTCTTGGCCTGCGCTCGCAGAAATCCGAGGTCCTCATCCAGGATGTTCTCGATCCCGAGGAACACATACCGGAAGCCGGCCTGCTTCATCAGCGGCGCCAGCGTCTCGCCGTGATTCGCGATGGAGGAGGTCATCGCCTGGACGATGTAGTCAACGTCCGCGAAGCCGGCCCGGACGATGGCGCGGCAGAGGTCCTCGAAGCGGTGGACGTCGAGCGTGATGTTGTCGTCGACGAGGAAGATCGTTCGCGCCCCTCGCGCCCGCGCGTCGGCGATGTCGGCCAGCACGCGGTCGATCGGGAACGGATGGAAGTTGCGGCCGCGCATCTCGATGATCGAGCAGAAGCTGCAGTCGTAGGTGCAGCCGCGCGAGGTCTCGACGACGTCGATCGGGCGGCCGAGGCACGTATAGCCGGGAATCACACGGGCCGCGCGGTTGGGAAGCGGAAGACGCTCGACCTCGAGCCGCGCCACCGCCCGGTCCGGGTTGTGGACGAAGCGATCGCCGGTCCGATAGGACAGACCGGCAACGGTGTCGAGCGACCCTCCGGTCTCGAGCGCCCGTACGAGCTCGCGAAACGTGACGTCGCCTTCGCCCCTGACGACGACGTCCACGCTGAACGACGGATCTTCGTACGGACCGGGATCGAGGCTGGGATCGTACCCGCCCACGACGACCCGCAGCGCGGGCCGAAGCCACCGGAGCAGTCGGATGATCTTCTTGGCCGTGTGGCGCTGGAACGTCATGATCGAGAGGCCTACGACGTCCGGACGGAGATCGTGAACCAGCCGCTCGATCGTGTCGCGGACGCGGCGCTGGACGAGCACGAGGTCCGCGATGGCGACCTGGTGATGCGGATCGACGCTGCCGGCCAGCGAGGCCAGGGCGCCGTTCGGCATCCTGATCGTGAGCGTGGGCGTGTGCTCGAACGAATCAGGCATCGACAGCAGGAGAATGTTCACGGGGACATTTTACTGCCGGCTCAAGACTCAGGGCCCAGGGCTTAGTGCCCACTTAGCTCACGTAGCGCAGGCCTTTCAGGCCAGTTCAACCGGCGGGCACCCGGCAGCCCTAAAAGGTCTGCGCGAGAGTCAACCCAGCCAGCTCTGGAGACAAGCCTATCGGCCGCGCTGCCATATAATCCGCGCCATTATGATGCGAACCTCGCTGCTGCCATCCCTTCTGGTCGCTTGTTTTCTGGTCACGATGG
>JACOUA010000047.1 GCA_016178075.1 Acidobacteriota bacterium | reverse complement strand
TACACCTTCTGGTGAAAGACCCACGCGTTCAGGCCCGCCAGGACGAGCATCACGATCTTCAATCTGAAAAAGATGTTGTGGTACGACCTCACCGGAATCGCGTAGAAGAGCAGTGCCCCGGTCGTGATCATCAGCAAGAACCCCGCCGCCATCCACGGCAGCAGCCGGGACGTGACCTCCGACACTGGCACGCGCTTGAGCGCGACGCCCATCAGGCGCAGATCGAGCGTCGCCGCGAGGCCGACGAAGAGGCACAGCGTCAGCACGTGGACCGATTCGACGAGCGGATACATGTAGAGCGATTCGTGGAGCGCGATGCTCCCGCGCGTGCTCGCGAGCCATTCGCAGAACTGCGAGACCACGCCCGTAGGGTTTCCCGGAATCATCGGCGTGTCAAGGCAGTGCGACAAGGTCGTGGGCCAGGGTGGCGCGAAGCCCCGCTCCCACCCCAACGCGCTGGGAAACGCGCGTCGGGGACCCCGGCCCGGTCGCGCGAGAGCGCTACTGGAAAAACGCGCTGAAGGCCAGACTGCCGCGCAGGTCAGAACTTGACCTGCGCGGGTCGTGGAACACAATGCCGGCAGCGCGTTTTTCCGTGCGGCCAAACGGGGCGAGCGCGACCCTGGCCCACGAACCTGTTAGACTCGGCCGAACAGGAGGCGACGTCATGAGGACGCGTTCTCGTGTGTTCGCGGTCACCATCGCCTTGACCGTGGCCGTGTCGGCGCACGTTGGCGGCCAGGCCGCGAAGCCCTCGAGTTCGACCCGCCCGCCGTCTCGAGGGCGGGATCTCGCCGGCGTCTGGACGTTCTCCACGCTCACACCTCTCGAGCGGCCTGCCGAATTCACCGGGAGGCCGGTGCTCACCGACTCGGAGGCGGCTGCCTACGAGAAGCGAACGATCGAGCGTAACGACCGGGATCGCCGAGATCGGGATCCCGTGCTCGACGTGAACGGCGCGTACAACGACGCCTGGTTCGATCGGGGCCTGCACCTCGCGACGGTCAACGGCACCAAGCGGACCTCGCTCATCGTCGACCCGCCGGACGGCAGGATCCCGGCCTTCACCCCGGCGGGGCAGAGTCGGGCGGCGGCGCGAGACGCACAGCGCCGCCTGCATCCGGCCGACGGCCCGGAAGATCGACCGCTGGCAGAGCGCTGTCTGTCCTTCAACGCCGGGCCGCCGATGCTCCCGGGTCCCTACAACAACTACGTGGAGCTGATCCTGTTTCGCGACTACTTCGTCATCTTCAACGAGATGATTCACGACGCACGCATCGTGCCGCTGGACGGCCGTCCGCACGCCGCCCCCGCGATTCGCAAGTGGCAGGGCGATTCGCGCGGCCACTGGGAGGGGGACACGCTGGTCATCGACACGACGAACTTCACCAATCGGACGAACTTCAGGGGTGCGAGCGAGCACCTGCGTCTGGTCGAACGCTTCACGCGCGTCGACGCGGGCACGCTTCTCTATGAATTCACCGTTCAGGATCCGACAGCCTTCACGAAGCCGTGGAGTGTCGCGCTGCCGATGACGAAGACGAAGGATCGGATTCTCGAATACGCCTGCCACGAGGCCAACTACGCGATGACGGACATCCTGCGCGGAGCCCGCTTCGAGGAACGGGCCGGGAAGCCGCGGTGATGCACCCGGGCGATCGTCAGCGGCCCTTTTTCGTCAGGTGTGATTTCGTCTGATCGCGGACGAGGTCCACCAGATTCCCAATCGTGAGGTTGACGTCGATGAGGTGCAGGCCCCAGGAGGGAGTGGGCTGGCCGTTCGTCATCACGTCGCCGACGATGTCGTCGGCGCGCGGATCCGCCGGATTGCCGTGGACGGTCACCTCGAGATACGACCCGTGCTCGTTCGACACGCACTGCGCCGTCAGCAGTCCCGGCACGCTCACGAACGGCGTGTCGATTGACGCCGGGGGCGTGACCCAGGCGATCGGTGTGGCGGCCAGCGTGAAGGGGTTGCCGGCCGTTTTCAGGTACGCGTGAATCGGCGCGCTGCCGCCGTGGAGCGCGGCCGGGTTCGTACACGCCGCCATCATGCCCTCGCCCGACACCCGACCGAAGAGCGTGCCCTCTGGCGGTGGCACGCTGGAGCGGAACGACGCGTACGTGATGACACACCCGGTCTCGCTTGCGGCATGGCAGAGCGGGACGTGTTGCAACGCGCCGCCGACGTCCTTCCCCTTGGGCACCGGCAGGTTCGTCCCGAGCAGCATCGCCGACACGAGACGCGACTGCGAGGCTTTGCCGTCGATCTCGTCGCGAATGAGATCGGTGAGCATGAACGAGCCTTGCGAGTGGCCGATCAGGACGAACCCCCGACCGCGGTTGTCGTGCTCCAGGTAATAGTTCCACGCGTCGCGCACGTCGTTGTACGCCATCGCGCGCTCCGGGGTCCCGCCCGGGCGTGTCAGCAGACCCGAGCGCAGTCCGGCGAGCGTGATCTGACGGTACATCGGCGCGTAGACCCTGCACTGCGATGCGAAGCGGGCGAGCTGCGACGCGACGATCATGCGCTCCTCGGGGCCGGCAGACATGTCGCTGTTGGGGGTCGTGTCCCTCGAGACCGTCGGATACACGTAGAAGCAGTCCACCGGCGCGTTCGTGTTTCCCTTCCATGCCTCGCGCGTCAGCTTCCCATCGCCGGCGACGATTGTCGTCGTGAGATCGATCGCGCACGCATCCTGACCGTTGGGGCGACACAACCAGTTCTTGACGTCGCGGTAGTCATTCTTCCCGGGCTGGGGCGTTTGCGCCTGCCCCGGCGCGGCGCACGCGAGGCTTCCGAGGATCACGAGAACGCAGATAATCGTCGACGGCATACACCTGCCCTCCTTGGGGCTGTGAGGGCCGCTAGGCTTCAAGCCCGGCGTCCGGCGTGCCTATCTTAAGGCAAGTCGCGCGAGCCGTTTCAGGTAGCATGGCACAAGCCATGTCTTCCCCAGTTCGACGCTACAAAGCCGGCGACTCCGTCGACGACTTTTGTCGCGCGTGCAAGATCGATCGCCTGCACGCCGTCATCGCCGCGGACGCTGAGGGACGGCCTCTCCGCGTCGCGTGCGGCTTCTGCCGGAGCGAGCACAATTATCGCGGCGGTCCGCGAATCGACCCGCCCGAGTCAGCCGCCGCAGTCCCGGAGCGTCCCACGACCCCGCGGGCGGGCGGGCGAGCCCGGCTCTCGCGTGAGCCGTTTCCCATCGTCAGCGATCGTGAAAGGACGGCACCGCCCATGCCCCCGACTCACGGCGGCGGCTCGGACATCGAGATGCTGCTGCGGCGCGTCATCCGCGAGGAGAGCGGCATCACGGCCGTTACGCCGGCGGAAAAATGGCGCGGAGGCGCACTCGTGCTGCGCCCTGGGACGCCAGGCCTCCAGGAGAAGACCTGGCCCATCGAAACGTTCTTTCACAAGGTCGTGATGGTGAGGAACCGGCTGCGCACGCTCGAGCAGCAGGTGAATGCGGCCGAACTGCCGGACGCCGTCAAAGTCAGGCTGCAAAGCTACATCAGCGGCTGCTACGGCTCGCTGACCAGCTTCAATATCCTCTTTGCTGAGGAGAGCGATCAGTTCAAAGGCGCCGGCGGCGACTGATCTACGAGATCATCACCTTCCGCGGAAACTGCGAGTTGTCTTCGAGGAACGTCTTCTTGCTTTCCAGCTCCTCTGCGGTCGGCTGAACTTTCCCGGTGACGTCGGTGACGCGCGACACGAGCGTGTGCTCGCCGGGTGTCGCGTACCAGAAATGTGCGACCGCGCAGCCAAATGCTTCTGGCCCTGTCCGTCTAACGCGCGGCTTCAGCTGCGGGCGCCTCACGATGGCGGGCAGCGCCGTCGGCTGCAAGCCGTGTTGCCGTGTTAGGCGGCATCTACCGTTTTGGCCATCATTTGCTGAAGTGTGCCCTCGATATACACGTCGCCGGTGCCATGAAAGATGGCAACCATCCACAGATTGCCCGACCTCCTGAACAACACAGCGAAGAACAAGCCGATGGCGAAAATCGCCGCGAACATGGGGAGAGCGGGGGAGGTCTGGGAGAAGTGATAGAAGTGTAGGGGACCGAAGGTGTAGAGAGCATTGCTGACAAGAATACCTCCCGGAGAGCCCCACCGCCGCACGAGCTCCGTCTGCAGAATTCCGCGGTACACGACCTCTTGATAGAAGCCCCAGAGAAAGTACGGGAGGAACACCGTCCATACACGCTCCAGCACAGAGGGCTCAGCAAGAATCACCCGCAGTCGGGCGGCGAAGACGAGAGAAAACACGACATTTGCAATCAGGAACGCCTGGACACAATACGACTTCTCCGTCGCGCTCCATTCACGCCACGGCTGAAAGCCGATCTGGGACAGCCTCAGCCCGGCGACGAACCGGACCAGGAGCAAGGCGAAACCCAGCAAGATCGGGACTCAAAGCCAGAAGGGTGGAAGGGGAAGCTGGAGCCAGCTGAGGAGCGAGAGCCGGGGGCCAATGACTCCTTCGAGTGCGAGGAAGATCAGCAGCAAGCGAAGGCCAGCGGACGCATCGTACGTCCGCGCGCACTTCCTTTCGAAGAGGAAGGCGTGCCCCCTCAAATGGACGCTCAGTTCCTGTGCCCTGCGCCGACCCGGCACGTCGTGTCGGACCATAGAGCCGCCTCGTCTATCCTTCGTCCTGGAGGAAACGATCCAGTCGGCTGACCGCCTAGCCCGGATTATTCATGAACCCATGGACGCCGTGCCGGCATCTCGCTTCGCGCGCCGGTCGGCCGCGCGGAAAAACGCGCCTCCACGGAAGCATTCGGCGACCCGCGCAGGGGCCCACTCCGCGTTGCCCGGGGTAAGCGCTCCGTCACCCTGCGCGGTCCTCTGCGCATCGGCGCGTTTTACCCGCCCCCGATCGCGCGGTCTCCAACGGCGCTCTTCGCGAGACACCAGCGCCGCGTCCACGGATGGCGTGAATAATCCGGGCTAGTCGGCTGACCGCCAACGGCTGCCCCTCACCCGCGGCCGCTCACTTGTCAGGCGGCCGTCGGGTGCAGCCGCTGGTTCGGCGGCCCTTCCCAGCTGCTCTCAGATCCAGTTTTCCGTCTTCAGGCCGGCAACCCGCGCGAAATGCTTGGTATTGTTCGTCACGAGCGTAAGTCCGACAGCCAACGCGTGCGCGGCGATCAATGTATCGAACTCACCGATCGGCGTTCCGTGGCCGGCCAAGGCGGTCGCCACGGGCCCAAAGCGATCGGCTGCGGTCTGGTCGAAGGGAAGCACTGTGATGGTCTCAACGAACGTATCAATAAGGCCATGGAGCTTCTGAGATCGCTTCCGAGCGGCACCGTACCGCAGCTCGGCCAGAGTAATCGAGCTCAGGGAGATCTCTGACGGGCGATGGTTGAGCAGGTGGCTGGCCACCTGTCCCCGGCCTCGCAGGGCGAAGCTCACCGTGTCGGTGTCGAGCATGAAACCGGGCATCAGGTAAAGCGATCACGCACGTCGGCGAGCCGACGCTGCTTGGGGCGCGGAATATCGTGGGACCATGCCCCGAGGCACGCGCGGAACTCGTCCGACCACTCGTCGACGGGCTCGAGGATCACGCACCGGCCTCGACGATGCACCACCACCTCAGCCTCAGCGAACCGACACTCTTTAGGCAGACGGACGGCCTGACTGCCACCGTTTTGAAACAGCTTGGCGCGCGTCTTCTTCATGGCTTTAGTCTATACGTCAGTCTATACGTCGTCAAATGGACGCTAGACGTCCCGTCATGCTCGCAATCCTGGTCCGCCGAACGTTTCACGCTGAGCCGCGGCCCTCACATTCCCATGCGCCGACTCCCGCGCGCTGTTGGGCCGCTGCCCCGTGCGCAAGCACCCAGGCAAGTCCCAAACCGTAGCAGAATCATTTTTGACCCGCTACTGCGGTGTTGATGCCAAGGGTCGCCGCCGCAATGGCGAAGGAGTTGATGAAAGCGAATACGAAGCCAGCGATCTTGTCCTTTTTCGAGATGAAGGTTGCGCTCTGCCAGTAGATCAACATCCCGACTGCCAAGGACAGGACAATGGCAAACAGCGTGGAGGCTGCAACGGCCGGAATCGCCAGACCCAGAACCTTCCACACAACAGTCACGGCTGCGGGAGCACCAGCGAACGTGATTGCTGACTGCTGTGTCGTGATGACTCCGACTGCTTGCGCTGCGGGCGGGACTGCTGGAGGGGCCACCGCTCGTGGTGCCGCGGCCGGCGCCGATACGGGCGTGGCCGATGCCGGTACAGCGGGCGACAGAACGGTCGTAGGCGGCGCTGCCGCTCGCGATGCTGCCGCATCAGCCAAAGTGATGTTGAAGAATGGATTGTCTGGCACTCGAACCTCCTTCCGCGACGGCCCAACGTTCGCGCTCAGCCGCGGCCGGCGCGGGACCATGGGCTCTCCCAATCATGCCGCGCGCCAGGCCGTCGGCTGCAGCGCGTTGATGCTCATTCAGCCCTCCCCCTGCGCACCTACCGACAATCGGTAGGCTTGACGCAGGACAAATGCGCGATCTCGCGCAGGAGGAGGACCGGATGAGATTCTACAACCGTCAGCATCGCCACTATTGCGGGATCGATCTCCACGTGAAACCCATGTACATCTGCATCCTCGACGCGGCGGGGCAGGTGCTGGTGCACCGCAACGCGAGAGCGACGGCGCAGGCCTTGCTCGAGACGATCGCCCCGTACCGGGACGATCTCGTGGTGGCCACGGAGTGCCTGTTCACGTGGTACTGGGTCGCTGATCTGTGTGCCGCCGAGGACATCCCGTTCGTCTTGGGCCACGCCCTCGCGATGAAGGCCATTCACGGGGGCAAAGCCAAGAACGACAAGATTGACTCGCAGAAGATTGCGGCGTTGCTCCGCGGCGGGCTGCTGCCCCAGGCGTACGTCTATCCAGCCGCCATGCGATCCACGCGTGACCTGCTGCGTCGCCGGCTGCATCTGGTGCGGAAGCGTGGGCAACTGCTGGCGCACATCCAGAACACGCGAGCGCAATAGCAGCTGCCCGAATTCGGGCGGCGCCTCGCGTCTCCGGCGAATCGCGCCGGCGTCGCCGAGGCCTTCACAGATCCGAGCGTGCGCAAGAGCATCGACGTGGACCTGGCGCTCCTCGAGCGCGACGACGATCTCATCACCGACCTCGAGCTGACGATCGTGCGCGAGGCCAAGCAGCATGACGGCGACGCCTTTCACCGCTTGCGATCAGTTCCCGGAATCGGGAAGGTCCTGGGCCTCACGATCCTTTCTGAGATCCACGACATCACCCGCTTCGATCGGGTGCAGGAGTTCGCCTCGTATGCGCGCTGGGTGAAGTGTGCGCACATCTCGGCGGGCAAGGTCCACGGGAGCGGCGGGGCCCAGATGGGCAACGTCCATCTGAAATGGGCCTTCTCGGAAGCCGCGGTGCTCTTCCTCCGCCATGCACCAGGCGGCAAGAAGCTCCTGGGTGAGATCGAAAAGCAGCACGGAAAGGGAAAGGCGCGGTCGATTCTCGCCCACAAAATCGGGCGGGCGGTCTTTGACATGCTGTCGCGCGGCACGGTGTTCTCGATGGAGAAATTCCGCGCGGCGTAGCGGGGGAGAGAGCGGGTGAGCCACACGTCTCACTCGAGCCCGTCGGGACC
>JACOUA010000046.1 GCA_016178075.1 Acidobacteriota bacterium | reverse complement strand
TTCACCATCGACGGCACGGCCACTGCCGCGACCGCGACGGCCGATTCGAGCGGCGCCTGGTCCTACACGCCGACCGGCCTGGCCGACGGCGCCCACACGGTCGTGGCGAGCGAGACCGATGCGGCCGGCAATACCGGCACCCCCCTGCGCGCGCTCGTCTACCTCGCAGCGAGCCAGCATCAGGACGGCGGCTTTTCCCAAAACTTCTGGATCGACGGCGAACCCTACTGGCGTGGTATTCAGCTCGATGAGGTCTCGTTTCCCATCCTCCTGGCGTGGCGACTCAGGGAGGACGATGGGCTTGGGGAATTCGATCCTTACTCGATGGTGTTGCGCGCCGCGAGCTATCTCATCCGCAACGGTCCCGCGACCCAGCAGGAGCGTTGGGAGGAAGCCGGTGGCTACTCGCCGTCCACGCTGGCGGCCAACATCGCCGCGCTCTGCTGTGCCGCCGCTTTCGCGCGCCAGCGCGGCGATTCCGCCACGGCGCAGTACCTCGAAGAGTACGCCGACTTCCTCGACTGCCATGTCGACGCCTGGACGGTGACGACCGAAGGGACCTCGCATCCTGACATCGCGAGCCACTTCATTCGAATCCATCCGGTCAGCGTTCACGATCGCCAGCCGGACGAAGACCCCAATCACGGGACGCTCGCGATCGCCAATCGCGCACCGGGGACTCGCCGAGAGTTCCCGGCGAAAGAGATCGTGGATGCCGGGTTCCTCGAACTGGTGCGCTACGGGATCCGCAGGCCAGACGACCCGCTCATCGTCGACTCGCTGCGCGTGGTCGACAAGGCGCTGAGGGTCGAGACACCAGTGGGCCCCTGCTGGCGTCGCTACAACCACGACGGCTACGGCCAGCGCGAAGACGGCGGTCCATATCAGGGTTGGGGCAGGGGGCGCGCCTGGCCGCTCCTGACCGGAGAACGAGCCCATTATGAGCTCGCGCTGGGTCGCGACATTCGATCGCTCATCCGCGCTATCGAGGGCTTCGCGTCGCCGACCGGCCTCCTGCCCGAGCAGATCTGGGACCAAGCCGACCGGCCGGACATTCATATGTACTTGGGGAAGCCCACCGGTGCTGCGATGCCGCTGATGTGGGCACATGCCGAGTACATCAAGCTCCTTCGCTCCATTCGTGACGGGGAGGTGTTCGACCAGATCCCGAACGTGGCCAAGCGCTATCGCGCGGCGAGGCGGAAGTGCCGGCCGCTGGAAATCTGGAAGCCGAACCGTCAGGCCAGGGCGGTGCGGCGGGGCCATACGCTTCGCATCCAGGCACCAGCCGCCTTCCGGCTCCACTGGACGCGCGATGAGTGGCAGGATGTCACGGACACCACCTCGTCTCCGACCGCGCTGGGCATCGAGTTCGTGGACATTCCCGTTTCATCCAGCCAGCAGGCGCCGATCCGCTTCACGTTCTTTTGGACGCGGGCGAACCGATGGGAAGGACGTGACTATGACGTGGCAGTCGTGAGTGTCTGAAATCACGCGAGCGAGAGACCGAGTGACATCGCTGAATCGCTGCCGACACGGAGCTTCGCCGGTTCACTGCCCGATTTGAGGACGTAACTGTCAATTCACACCTGTCCGGATTGGACTGGGCCTCGGGCCATCAGAATGTGGGGAGATAGGGACTCAGGTACTGCGCAATGATCGTGAAGCGGTTGGTGAAGATCAGCACGCCGACCGCGATGAGCAGTGCGCCCGAGACCGCCTCGACCACGCCGTAGTACCGTCGAATCCGCGCGAAGGCCGCAAAGAACTTGTTGATGGCCAATGCGGTGGCGATGAAGGGAATCCCCAGGCCCAGCGAGTAGGCGGCGAGCAGTTGGACGCCCTGCGCCACGGTTTCTTGCGCGCCAGCGACTGCCAGGATAGCCGCGAGAATCGGTCCGATGCACGGTGTCCACCCAAACGCGAAGGCGACGCCCACGACGAGCGCCCCGAAGAGCCCGGCTGGCTTCCGCCGCGTCTGCATCCGCATCTCGCCGTACAGCCATCCGATCCTCAGAATGCCCATCGTGTGAAGACCAAAGATGATCAGGATGATGCCGGCGATCTTTCCGAGCACCGTCAGACGTTCCATCAGGAACTGACCGATGGCAGTGGCCGACGCCCCGAGCGCCATGAAGACGAGCGAGAAGCCCAGGACGAACGCGAACGACGCCAAGAGCGTCTTGCGACGGGATCCTTTCGAGGGTTCGCTCGCGGTGTTCGTCAGCCCCGCTCCCCGCATCTGGTCGAGGGTGGCGCCGGAAATGAACGAGAGATATCCAGGGATCAGCGGCAGTACGCAGGGGGAAACGAACGAAAGCAAGCCCGCCGCGAACGCCGCAAGCAGCGAAACATTCTCCATGTTCACCGTCCAGCCCTCAGTCTCTAAGTGAGGCCGCACGTTACAGTCGCGCGGATGGGCCGGCCACTGCCTGGCCGGTTCTCCTGATCGCCGGGCCGCTGAGCCCTCGATACTGTGAGGTGGGTCACTGAAACCACGCACTGCGCAGGCAAATCGGGGCGAGCGTTCGTCATAGGGATGTCCGGTCGGGCTGATCCGTCGGTTGGATGATGTCCAGGTGATGGCCATCCGGGTCCGATTTCGCCATCGTGCTACACTTGGCAATCCGTTCCAGGCGGCCGCCTGAGTCAACCTGCACGCCGCATGCACCTACCTAACTGCTTCGCGATTGTGGCGCTCTTCGGCTTCCTTCGCCTGGCTGGACATCTCACGGACCCGCTGCTCAGCGATCGCGCGATCCATCAGATCATCGGCGAGCCGTCACGAATCGGCGACCTCGCCTACGCGCGGCAGGGGATCAAAGTTGTTACCTGGAACATCGAGCGGGGAGAGGAGTTCGATGAAATCCTGAGTACCCTCCGAACGTTTGACGCCGACGTGGTGCTGCTCCAGGAAGCCGATCTGTTCTGCCGGCGCAGCGCGGGGCGCAACGTCGCCAAAGAGCTCGCCGGCGCGCTCGGGATGAACTGGCTCTGGGCCGGTGAGTTTCAGGAAATCGGGGAGTCCAGCGGGCGGCAACCCGCACTGATCGGTCAGGCGGTTCTCAGTAAGTACCCGATCGAGGATCCTGCCGTCATCTCGTTTGCGGCGCAGGCTCGGCTGCGCTGGCGGCTGACACCGCTCGAACCGCGGCGAGGGGGGCGGATTGCCTTGAGAGTCCGCACCGCCGGCGTTCTGGTTTACAACGCGCATCTCGAGAGCTGGGGGAGCGAGACGTTGCGCCGGAAACAGCTCGACGAGATCCTGACCGAACAGGCCCGGCACGCGAGCGAGGGTGCCCCGGTCATTCTCGGAGGCGATCTCAACAACCGGCCGCAGATCCGCTCCTCGATCTTTGGACGCCTCACCGCGGCGTCATTCGCGGATGCGCTTGCCGGGGCCAGTGACGGGCGCCGAACGTCTATCCGTCACAAGCACCCCATCGACTGGATCTTCACGAAGAACTTGACACCTCGTGAAGGCTGGGTCGCGAAGATCGAGGGCGCCTCGGATCATTACCCGGTGCTCGTTACCCTCGCTCACGACAGATAGCTGTCCTGCTTCAATCCAATGTCCGTCCAGCTCCCCCTGGACGTGACGCTTCCGCTCATCACCGACCCGACGATGTCCACGGTGACCGTGTAACGTTCTTCCCTTCCGAAGGACGAATCAGTCGGTATCGCTTCGTCCAGGGCGAGGTTGCGAGGCTTCATGAAACCCCTCTATCGGCTGTCGTTGGGCATCGCGGTGGTCGCTACGGTGGCGGCGTCCTCGAGCTGGTACTTACGAGGAATCAGCGTGCGAGCTGCCGGCGCGCAACCGGCCTCCGGCCAGGCGCGTACGATTCGATTCCTTCGCGACCCGGTGCCCGTGCCGTCCTTCACGGCCCGAGACCTGGAGGGGCGGACGGTTGCTCCCGAGCGGTGGCGCGGCAAGGTGACCCTCGTGAATTTCTGGGCCACCTGGTGTCCGCCCTGCCGGGCTGAAATCCCGGACCTCATTGCCCTTCAAGCCAAATACCGGGACCAGCTCCAGATTATCGGCGTCTCGCAGGATGAGGGGTCCGTTGAATCCGTCAGACGATTTGCCGAGGAGCACAAGATCAACTACGTGGTGGTCATGGCGACCCCCGAGCTGCAAAAGAGTTTTCCCGGGGTGTTCGGATTGCCCACGACGTTTCTGCTGGACCGTGACGCGCGGATCGCGCAGAAACACATCGGGCTGCTGAACCCGACGGTGACCGAGGACGAGGTACGCGCGCTTGCCGGGCTGTCGGTAAATGCCGGGATCGAAAGTGTCCAGGACACCGGCCAGGTTCGGCTCGAAAACGCGGCCCACGCCACCGAAATCCCCGGCCTCGATCTCAGACAGGTCCCTCTGGGGCGCCGGGCGGAACTGCTCCAAAAACTGAACGCCGACCAGTGCACGTGCGGGTGCCGTCTGACACTGGCTCAATGCCGCATCAACGATCCGAGCTGCACGGTGAGCCTGCCCCTGGCGCTCGAGGTCGTTCGTCAGTTCGTGGCCAAACCCTAGATGAGGGCGTGAGATATGCGAACCGTTGTGTTGGGAGGTCTGGTGACGCTCGCGGTTGGCGTCGCGACGCTGGCGGCGTCCGGCCAAGGCAGACAAGACAACGAGCTGCACGTGGTGCTCCCCCGCGATGCGATTCCAGCCATCTCGAAGCCGGAATTCGAACCTGCGGCGCGCGCCGAGCGGGGAATGTCGGACGACGAGCTGGTCATCGGGCTCGTTGGAAGTCGCGAGCAGCGCGCCTATTCGACGTGGCAGCTCGATCGTCATGAGATCGTGAACGACACGTTCGAGGGCCGCCCGATCGCGGTCACCTGGTGACCGCTCTGCGGCACTGGCATCGTGTATGCCAGACAGGTTGGCGATCGGACGCTCACCTTCGGTGTGTCGGGTATGCTCTTTCGAGACGGCCTCGTGATGTACGACCGCGAGACCGACACGTTGTGGACGCACGTTGATGGCCGCGCGATCAAAGGGTCGCTGGCCGGCCGAACGCTGGAGATCGTGCCCGCGATTCACGCGACGTGGAAGGAATGGAAAGCGCTCTACCCGGAAAGCCAGGTTCTGAAGAAGAGCGGCGAGTTTCGATCGCCGTACTTCGACTACAACCGCAGCGGCAAAGCCGGCATCCTCGGTCGGCCTCTCCGCGATAAGCGTCTCGCGGCTAAAGAGCGGATCGTCGGCGTGCGCTCGGCTGACGCGGCCATGGCGTTTCCCGAGAAGGCGGTCCGCGATGCCCGCCTCGTCCAGACCAACGTCGGGTCTCTGCCGGTTGTGCTCGTGGCCCCCGAGAAAGGGATGCCGATCGTGACCTTCGATCGTCGAGTTGACAACCGCGTCCTCGAGTTCGGCCTGGGCGCGGGGCCACCACCTGCGTTGGTCGACGAGGAAACGAGCAGCCGCTGGCGGATCACTGATGGCGAAGCCGTGGATGGGCCGCTCAAGGGCCGCCGGCTCTCCCGGGCACCCGCGTACCCGGCGTTTTGGTTCGGATGGGTCGGATACTTCCCGTCAACCGATCTCTGGACGAGACGATGAGCGTCGGACGGCGCCTATCCATGCTTGTTTGAGCGTTACAGACCAATGTGACAAGCAGGCGGGTCCTGTCGCCGGACAGCCCCACCGGTCCTCGGGCCGAACAGCACTTGTTACGGGGGACGGGCCTGCGGGCCGGCGGGGCGCCCCGTCCAGCGCCACCCGACCTTGTCACGTTGTTCTGTCACGCTCCTATGTAGGCCGTGCGAATTGTGATCCGGCTCACAGTTTGCGCGACTGCCCGAACGGCGTTCCGCGGGCCGGAGTAACACTTCTGAGCACACTTTCCGAGCGACGAGCGGAGCGGGGCGAAGGGGTCCCCGCGAGCGAGGAGCCGGGGTTTCCCACCCCACCGCGCAACAAAACGCGCGGCGGGGACCCCGGTGGGGCGGAGCCCCATTTATTATCTAGACGCCGATTGCGAAAGGGTCCGCCGTGAAACGAGCACTGGTCGGTTACACGATGGGATTTTGCGTGCTTTGCGCGTCGATTCCTGCCGCATCGCTCG
>JACOUA010000045.1 GCA_016178075.1 Acidobacteriota bacterium | reverse complement strand
GCGTGCCGGCCGCTCCGCCGCACCGCTCCGCGACCCGCTCGACCGCCGGCCCGTTCAGATCGAAACACGCCACGCGGGCGCCACGATCGGCCAGACCAACCGCGACGGCCTCGCCGATTCCCGAACCGGCGCCAATCACCGCCGCCACCTTCCCCAGGAAGCCGAAGGAGTCTGCGCGAGTCATTGTTTGATCCGCGTGGGGCGGCCGCTCCGCCCATCCCAGAGCAACGACTGGGCTCCGCGGCGGCTCATTATTGATCCGGGGACCCCTGGATCCCCGTTGGCCCCACGCGCAGCCGTCGCTTATGCTCCGGATCTTGGTTGCAAGGCCGGACGCGGAAGTCGCTGTTGCTCGGCCCCCCGACCCTCGAGATCGCGGACGGCGGGGTAGCCGGGAACGCCGGTCGCGGCGCGGACGGCCCTGACGATGGCCTGCGCCGTCGCTTCGGCCGCCAGCGCGATGATGGCGTTCAGGGCGTTCAGGTTGACCTCCCCCGATCGCGAGGCGGTGGCCAGCGCGAAGATCGTGTCGCCGTCGCCCATCGTGTGCGCTGGATAAATGGCGCGTGCGATGCCGTCGTGCGCCGATTGTGCCATGAGCCGCGCTTGCGCCTTGCTGAGAGCCGCATCGGTCGCAACCACGCCGAGCGTGGTGTTTTCGAGCGGGTTGGCCTTGAAGGGAGTGGCCTGTCGCGTGAGATCGCGCGGATCAGCGAGACCTTTCCCGTCAGGCGTTCGTGTGCCGGCGACGACCCGCCCATCGCGGGGATCGACGATGCTGCCGACCGCGTTGACCACGACGAGCGCCGCCACGATCGTTCCATCCTGAGTTCTCAGAGCGACCGTGCCGATCCCGCCTTTCATCGCCCGATCGTAGCCCGTGATCTTTCCAACCGTCGCGCCGGTGCCGGCGCCGACACTGCCTTCCTGGACCGGCCCGCTGGTCGCGGCCTGCGCAGCCCGGTAGCCGCAGTCCGCGCCGGGACGGATCTGCGGCTTTCCGATGACGGGAAGGTCAAAAATGATGGCGCCCGGGACGATCGGCACCTTCGCGACCGAGGTCGGAAACCCGATGCCGCGCTCCTCCAGGAAGCGCCTGACACCGGAGGCCGTATCGAGGCCGAACGCGCTTCCGCCCGACAGCACGATCGCATGGACCTGCTCGACGAGCGTTCCGGGCTCCAGCAGGTCGGTCTGGATCGTGCCTGGTGCCGGCCCCCGGACGTCGGTGCTCGCCGTGGCGCCCGCTTCGGTCAGCACAACGGTGCATCCGGTCGGCCGCTCGGTCAGGGTGTGATGGCCGACCTTGATGCCCGGAACGGACGTGAGCCCTTTGGCCAGCACCCGATCCGCATCTTGTGCCATGAGGGCCCCTAGGGCGGCGACGGCCGCACTCCCTATGGTCACGGCCAGCACACGTGTCGTCGTCGTTGCCATCTGGTAACTCTAGTCTCGCGCCGGGTCGGGTGAAAGACCTTGTTATGATCGCGCAGACTTCAAGGTCTGCGCTACAACTGTCTGGGAGGCCTGGGAGACAGGACGCTACTGGTGACGTACATCGAGAAAGTCCTTGCCGCGGTGGACGAGGCGCGCAGTGAGATAGTCGACTTCGCCTGCGACCTCATCCGCATCCCGACCGTCAATCCACCCGGTCAGCACTACGACGTCTGCGCGCACGCGCTCGGATCGCGCCTCGAGCGGCTCGGGTTCGACGTCGAGTACCTGGCGGCTGAGGGCCGCCCCGAGCACACGACGCGCTGCCCACGAATCAACGTGGTCGGTTTGTGGCGCGGGCAGACGGATCACCCGCTGCTTCACCTGAACGGACACCTCGATGTCGTCCCGCCCGGCGCGGGCTGGAGCGTCGATCCGTTCGGCGCGGTCGTCCGGGACCAACGAATCTACGGGCGAGGCGCGTGCGACATGAAGGCGGGCCTGGCGGCAGCGGTCTACGCGGCCGAAGCCGTACGGCGAGCCGGCGTGCCGCTCATCGGGTCGCTTGAAGTGAGCGGGACGGTGGACGAAGAAAGCGGCGGCGTGGCGGGCATGGCGTGGCTGGCGGAGCGCGGACGCATCGCCGCGGCCCGCACCGACTTCGTCGTCATTCCCGAGCCGTTCAGCCCGCATCGGATCTGCATCGGACATCGGGGCGTGCACTGGTTCGAGATCACGACCTTCGGCCGCACGGCTCACGGCAGCATGCCGTTTCTGGGCGCGAGCGCCATCGATCGGCTGACACGGGTTCTTCACGCGCTGGAGACGCGGCTGAGGCCCGCGCTGGCGTCGCGGGTCACCGCGATGCCCGTCGTGCCGCCAGAGGCGCGATGCGCCACGATGAACGTGAACGCGATCAAGGGCGGGCAGTTCGCCGACGCGCGCCTCAACCAGACACCGTGCGTCGCCGATCGCGCGAGCGCCATCATCGATCGGCGATTCCTCGCCGAAGAGGGGTTCGAGGAGGCGAGGGCCGAGCTCGTGCGCCTGCTGGACGAGGTGGCGAGCGTCGACCCAGCCTTCGGATATGAGCTCGAGGATCTGATGGTGGTGCATCCGGTGATGACGCCGGTCGACTCTCCCCTGGTACGCAGACTAGGTGCGGCAATCGAGCAGATCACAGGAAGGCGGCCCGAGCTCGTCGCGAGTCCGGGGTCGTACGATCACAAGCACGTCGCGCGCCTGGGCGGCATCCAGCACTGTGTGGCGTACGGACCGGGTCGGCTGGAGCTGGCGCATCAGCCGGACGAGTGGTGCGGCGTGGCCGACCTGCTGCAGGCCACGAAAGTGCTGGCCCTCACGATTGTCGGCCTTGTGGGCCCTCGGGACACGAACCTTTCTCCGCTGTCGAACGTCGAATCCGTAGACATTCCGGAGGTGTCATGATCGAGAACCTGCCGCCGAAGCTGACGTGGACGATGGGGGTAATGGCCTTGGCGATCGCGGTGACTGGATGCGATGTGACCGCCGCGATCGATGGAATGGCTGTCAAGGGGACGTTCCAGAAGACCCTGACGGTCACCGGAGCGGTCGACCTGACGGTCCAGGCGGGGTCCGGCAGCATCACGATCCAGCCGGGCGCCGGCGGGGAGATCAAGGTCACCGGCCATATCCGGGCGCGCGAGTCGTGGCGCAGCCGCGGCGTGACGGCTGAAGAGAAGGTGAAGCGGCTCGAACAGCGGCCGCCGGTGGAGCAGACGGGCAACACGATCACGGTCGGGGAGATCACCGACGCCGATTTGCGGGACAACGTGAGCATCACCTACGAGATCGTCGCCCCTTCCTCGACGCGCATCCGATCCCGCGCCGGTTCGGGCTCGATGCAGATCGGCGACTTTGCGGGTCCCGTGGAGGCCACGGACGGGTCCGGCAGCATCAAGATCGGCAAGATTGCCGAGCGTGTCAGCGCCACGACCGGGTCCGGCTCGATCCGGATCGACGGCAGCGGACCGCTGCACGTCGAAACAGGAAGCGGATCGATCCACGTCGCTGCGGCGAACGGGAGCATTGAAGCGACGGCCGGCAGCGGCTCGATCGATCTCGGACAGACGGGCCCCGGCCTCGTCGACGTCTCGACTGGATCGGGCGGCATCACGATTCGTGGGGCTCGGGGTCGCGTGAAGGCCAGCACCGGCAGCGGCAGCATCACCGCGGACGGCACGGTCGCGGACGACTGGCATCTGAATACATCCTCGGGTACCGTCACGCTGACGGTGCCGGCCACGGCGTCGTTCGACCTCGACGCTCGCACCAGCTCGGGCAGCGTCGAATCCGATCACCCGATCACGATGGTCGGATCGATCGACCGCCGCCATCTGCTGGGCAAGGTCCGAGGCGGCGGCCCGCGCCTCGAGCTTCGCACCTCCTCGGGGAGCATTCGGATCCGGTAAACGAAGTGAGAAGTGAGAAGTTGGAAGTGTTTCTCACTTCTCAGTTCCACCTATGCGGGTCCTGATAGCCGGCGCGGGACTGGCCGGCCTCACGGCCGCGTGCGAGCTTGCGCGTCACAAGTACGAGGTCACCGTCGTCGACGCACGGGATCGTGTCGGCGGACGCGTCCTCACGGCGCGCGGCGGGTTTCACGACAACCAGCACGGCGAGCTGGGGGGCGACCTCATCGACGAAGACCATCAGGCGATCCGATCCCTCTGTCGGTCTTACCGACTCTCACTCGTTCCCATCCTGCGCGGAGGGTTCGCGCGCTACGTGCAGGACGCGCGCGGCCGGCGACGCATCCGGAAGCTGGAGCCGCCTCACGATCGCGTGAACGATCGCTTGTCCACGCTCGTCGCGGCGTACAAGCGCGCGGAGCAGCGGTGGGACAGCGAGGTGGCACGAGCCCTCGCCGGCGTCTCGGTCACGTCGTGGTTGCGGCAGGTCGGGGCGCACCGTGGCTGGCACTCGAGCGTCACCGCGCTGCGCGGCTTCTTTCTCGCCGACCCTCAGGAGCTCTCGCTGCTCGCCTACATCGACCAGCTCGCCTCGTGGGGAGAGCCGGGTGGCGTGCACCTCTTCAGGATTCGTGGCGGCAACGATCGGCTGCCACGGGCCATGGCCCGCGGGTTGGGCCCGCGCGTCCGCCTGCAACATGAGCTTCGCGCGGTGGCGCAGGACAGCCGCCACGTGCGGGCGAGCGGACGGACCGCGGGCGGCGAGCCGTGGCAGATCGACGCGGACTTCGTGATTCTGGCGCTCCCCGCGACCACGCTGCGCGAGATTCGGATCTCACCGGCGCTGCCGCCCTCGCAGCGCGAAGCGATCGAGCGGCTCCGATACGGGAAGGCGACGAAGGCGCTGCTCCAGTTCGACCGGCGTGGCTGGCGTCGTGGTGGTCGAGCCCGCGGCTTCGGGACCGACCTTCGAATCGGCGCCGTGTGGGACGCCAACGAGGAGCAGCGTGGACGAAGTGGCATGTTGACGCTGCTCGCGGGCGGATCGGCGAGCGGCCATGTCGAGCGGCTCATCGCGCGTGGCGCTTTTCGCACGATCGAGAGGGAGCTCAGCTGGGTGCGACTGCGTGGTGCACGCATCATCTCGGCGCGCAGCCACTCGTGGGAGTACGACCGGTGGTCGCGTGGCGGCTACGCGTTGTTCGATCCGCGGTTCGACCCGGCACTGCGGGAGTGGCTGGCCAGACCGTTCGGGCGGTGCCTCTTCGCCGGCGAGCACACCAGCATCCGGTGGCAGGGGTACATGAACGGCGCGGTCGAGAG
>JACOUA010000041.1 GCA_016178075.1 Acidobacteriota bacterium | reverse complement strand
CGGACCATCCCGGCGATGATCACTTACGCGCGGGAGATCGCGCGTTACGCGCGCACGGCCTGGGTCATCAACTTCACCAATCCGGTCGGCATCATGACGCAGGCCGTGTCGGCCGAGACGGGCATCAAGATCATCGGCATCTGCGACACGCCGACCGCGCTCTTCGAGCGAATCGCTCACGTGCTCGACCTGGAGCCGAGGGCGTGCCTCTTCGACTACTTCGGTTTGAACCACCTCGGCTGGGTTCGTGAGGTGTACCACGGCGGTGAACCGCAACTGCATCGGATTTGGGGGGATGATGCGGCCCTTGGACGAGTCTATCGGGCGCCCCTGTTCGAGGTCGAGCGCTTGCGGGGACTTCGCCTGCTTCCGACGGAATACCTCTACTACTACTATCGGGCCGGCGAGGCGTGCGAGAACGTTCGACGCGCTGGCCAAGGGCGCGGTCAGGTGATCGCGCAGCTCAACGCGGAACTGTTCGAACGGCTCGAACAACCAGGCGACGACCCGGTGCGCATCTATGAAGACTACCTGGCGGCCCGAAGCAGCGGTTACATGCAGATCGAGTCGGGAGCGCAAGCACCCCAGGCGCGAGCGGCGTGGGAGGAGCTGACCGGGTACGACAAGATCGCGCTCGAGACCGTGCGCGCCATTCATTTCAACAGCGGCGCCGTCATTCCACTGAACGTGTTGAACCGAGGAAACCTTCCCGAGCTCGAGCCTGATGACATCATCGAAGTGCCCTGCGCCGTCAGTGCAAATGGTGCGAGAGCTCTTCACGCCGGGCCGATGCCGGACGCGGTTCGCGATCAGGTCATGCAGGTGAAGGCCTACGAGCGGGCGACCATCCACGCCGCGCTCACGCGCGACCCGCGGGCCGCGTCCGCCGCGCTCGCGCGCAACCCCCTGGTCCCCAGCGAGGTCGTCGCCGAACGGCTGGTCTCGGCCCTCGGCATCGCATGACGGCCTCCTCCGCTCCTACCGGCGAAGGAGCGGTCCCCCAGCAGCTCGACCGCGGCATGGGCCTGCTCCAGGCGACGGCGACGAACATCATCGGCATGGTGGGGGTTGGACCGTTCCTCACCATTCCGCTCATGGTGTCATCGATGAACGGCCCGCACATCCTGTACGCCTGGATCGCGGGCGCGGCGCTCGCGCTCTCGGACGGTCTCGTGTACGCGCAACTCGGCGCGGCGCTGCCTGGCAGCGGCGGGCCGTACTTGTATGTGCGAGAGGCGTACAAACCCTTCGGTCTCGGTCGTCTGATGGCGTTTCTCTTCATCTTTCAGGTCATTCTCGTCGCGCCACTGTCCATCGCGGGCGGCGCGGTGGGCTTCGCAAACTACCTGCAGTTCTACTGGACGACCATGACGCCGCTCGAAGGCCAGCTGGTCGCGGCAGCCGTCTCGGGCGCCATGACGGCGCTCCTCTATCGCGATATCGAATCGGTGGGCAGGCTGACCGTCATCATGCTCGCGGTCGTGCTGGTCACCGTCGGATGGGTGCTCGCCGCTGGCTTCGTCACATTCTCGCCCAGGCAAGCGTTCGACTTCCCGCCTGAAGCGTACCGCTTCGACCGACGACTCTTCGGCCACCTGGGCGCAACAGCCATGCTGGCCATGTACAGCTACGGCGGCTACAACCAGGTGTGCAACATCGGCGAGGAGATCCGAAACCCCGCTCGCACCCTGCCACGTTCGATCGTCTTGTCGATCGTGGTCGTCGCGCTGCTCTACATAGGCCTGGGCACGGTCATCGTCGGCCTGATGCCGTGGCGGGACGTGGCGAGGACGAACACGATTGCCTCGGTGTTCATCGAAAAAACGTTCTCCGATCCCGAGCACGGGCGCGTGGCGGGAATCGTCATGACCGGGCTCATCCTGTTCGTGGCGGCGTCGTCTTTGTACGCGCTCATCCTGGGGTATTCGCGCATTCCCTTCGCCGCGGCGCGCAACGGGGACTTCTTCAGGGTGTTCGCGCGCGTGCACCCGACGAAACACTTCCCCTACGTCTCGCTCCTCACGGTCGGTGCGATCTCGCTGCCGTTTTGCTTCTTCACTCTGGGTCAGCTCGTGAGCTGGCTGATTCAGGTCCAGATCCTGATGCAGTTTCTGTGGCAGTGTGCGGGGGTGATCTTGTTGACCGCGCTGCGGACGGACATTCCGCAGCCGTTTCGCATGTGGTTCTATCCGGCGCCGGCGATCGTGTCTGGCCTCCTGTGGCTCTATATCTTCGTCACAGGGCCGCGAGAAGGCATGTACTTCAGCTTCGCGTTTCTGGCGCTGGCCGTCGCGGCGTACGGCGCGTTTGCGATGAGACGCGCACGCCAAGGATTAGCGTGACGGCGACTTGCTGAGCGCGAGGACGTTGGCGAGGAGGCGGTAGGCGCCCGGCACACCGTAAGGCAGCTGACGGTGGAACGCGTACGCAAAGTAGGAGTAGTTGCCTTTGCCGTACCGCGCCCAGACCCAGCCCCCTTTCTGGGGCGGCTGACCCCTGTCCCACGTGGCG
>JACOUA010000044.1 GCA_016178075.1 Acidobacteriota bacterium | reverse complement strand
TGATGCTCGAAACGGTCGAGGGGCTGCCGATTTCGGAGACGGAGAAGGCCGCCATTCTCGGCGGCAACGCCGCGCGGCTGCTGGGACTGTGACAGGTCGGAGATCAGGGATCAGGGGTTAGGGATCAGGGACCATAAAAAGCGCACTACCGGTCCCTGGCCCCTGATCCCTGATCCCTACAACGCTTTCTCTTAGGGAGGCCCCATGTTCAAGCGCCGGCCCTCCTCCCTTGCCCCGGTTGTCCTCGTCGTCGCCGCGGTTCTCCTCATCGGCTCGCTTCGTATGGGCGCGCAGGACCCGGCCCTCCCGAAGGAGCAGATGGCAAGCTTCCTGCTGACCGCGAAGGTCGTCGGCAGTTACGAGATCTCGAAAGGGGTGACCCACCCGTGGCGGTTGACGCTGACCGACGGCACGCTGAAACACGACGCCAAATTTCAGGCGATCAACGAACGCAAGCCGTCCATCTCGTTCGCCTCGGGCGGCGGCGAGGTCAACTTTGTCGACTCTTATCTCTATAACCTTGCGGCGTACCGCGTGGCGGAACTCCTCGGCCTCGATGACATCATGCCGGTGACCGTGGAGCGCAAATGGAAGGGAAACCCCGGCTCCCTGGAATGGTGGATCGATGATGTGAAGTTTGAGGAGGGCGAGCGTCTGAAGCTCAAGGCGCAACCGCCCGACCCGGTGGAGTGGAACAACCAGATGCACCGCCAGCGCGTCTTCTCTCAGCTCGTGTACGACACGGATCGGAATCTGGGAAACGTGATCATCACCAACAGCTGGAAGATCTGGATGTTCGATTTCACGCGCGCGTTCCGGCTCTACAAGCAGATCAAATCGCCCGGCGATCTTCAGCGCTGCGACCGAAAGCTTCTGGAGAAGCTGCGCGCGCTGACGCTGGAGCTCGTCACGGCCCACACGCGGGACTTCCTGACGAAGCCCGAGATCGAAGCCGTGATGACTCGCCGCGACCTGCTCGTGAAGCATTTCGACACGCTCATCGCGGCGAAGGGCGAGCAGGCAGTGCTTTACTAAATCGCGCGGGGATCAGGGGTCGGGGATCAGGGGTCGGTCGTGCGTAAAAAGGTCACAAGGACACCAAGCGCGCTCTCGCGGGTTGACCCGAACGGAGCGCCGCTGTAGCGTGAACTCGTGGGACTTACCTACGTCACAGTCTCTCTGAGATCGCCAGGCGCGCAAAACGGTGCCTACGAGGCCCTCTTCCTGGTCGATACGGGCGCGACTGACTCGCTGGCTCCGGCCGCGCAATTGGCCAAGATAGGAATTCAGCCTGTGGGCATCACCACCTACGAGCTCGCCGACGGAACACTGCACGAGTACCCGTTTGGTCTTGCACGGATCGAGTTCATGGGTGAGATCACGGCTGGTCGGGTGATCTTCGGACCCGATGATGCCGAGCCGATCCTCGGCGTCACGGCGCTGGAATCGGTAGGGATCACGATCGACCCCGCCAGCCGGACGCTCAAGCGTCTTCCGGCGATCCCGTTGAAATAGCCCCGCCTGCAGATACCCGATGGGAATTCGGTTGATCCGATCGTGGCCCTTCGCACATCGCGAAACGCCAAATCCCCGGATTCATGATGTCTTGACCCTGGCGGCCTTGATCGTCACCGTTTCGACCGGCACGTCACCGGGCTTGGTTTTCGTGCCCTCGATCTTGTCCACGACATCCATGCCCGCAATGACCTTGCCGAAGACCGCGTAGCCGTAGTGCGCATCATCCTTGTAGTCCAGCGCGGCGTTGTCGACGGTGTTGATGAAAAACTGCGAGGTGGCGCTGTTCACCTCGTTCGTTCTCGCCATCGAGATGGTGCCCCGCTTGTTCTTCAGGCCGTTGTTCGCCTCGTTCTTGATCGCGGCTCGCGTGGGCTTCCGCTGCATGTCGGCGGTGATGCCGCCGCCCTGGATCATGAACCCCTTGATGACGCGGTGAAACGTCGTGCCGGTGTAGAAGCCGGCCTTCACGTACGTGAGGAAGTTCTCCACGCTGACCGGAGCCTTGGCGGGGTCCAGCTCCATCGTGATGCTCCCCAGGTTCGTTTCGATGACGACGACGGGATTGGCGGACTGCGCATCGCCCGGCACGGCGGCGAAAAGAAGAAGGGTCAAGGTCAACGCTCCTAGAAGACGGCTGTTCATGATTCGCTCCTTGGCAGTGGCGGTTCAATCGTCACCTTCGACAACTGTTCCAGCGCCAGCATCAGCGCGTGGGTCCCGCGCTTGCCGTAGCCGTTGGCCTGTACGGCCATGTACAGCTGATGGACCAGCGCCAGGCCGGGAAGCGACAGGTTCATCCGCCGCGCCTCGTCCAGCGCAATCGACATGTCCTTGATGAAGTGCTCGACGAAAAACCCGGGGTCGAAATTCCGTTTGAGGACACGAGGCGCCAGGTTGTCGAGCGTCCAGCACCCGGCCGCGCCGCCCCGAATCGCGCCCAGCATCGTCTCGAGATCCAGGCCGGCCTTGTACCCGTACAGCAGGCTCTCGCACACGCCGATCATCGTCCCGGCGATGACGATCTGATTGCACAGCTTGGTGTGCTGGCCCGCTCCGGGCCCGCCGACATGAACGATGCTCTTTCCCATCGCTTCGAGCAGCGGGCGGCATGCCTCCACCGCCGCGGCGTCGCCCCCGACCATGATCGAAAGCGTCGCGTTACGCGCGCCGACATCGCCGCCTGACACCGGCGCATCGACCGAGTGCGCGCGTCGGGATTGCGCCTGCTCGTAGATCTGTTGCGCAAGTCGCGGCTCGGTCGTTGTCATGTCGATCGCGATCGTGCCCGCACGCAGCCCGGCAATCACACCGTGCTCTCCCAGATAGACCTGGCGGACATCCGGCGGGAAGCCGACGATCGTCACGACGATGTCCGACGCGGCCGCGACCTCGCGCGGCGTGGCAGCCCAAGTGGCCCCACGATCGACCAGCGGCTGCGCCTTCGTGCGCGTCCGGGAGTGAACGGTGACCGGATAGCCCTTTGACAGGACGTGGCCGCACATCGACAGACCCATGACACCGGTCCCCACCCAGCCCACGCGGGTCGTACCAGGCGCTGCAGCCTTCACGGTAGTCGTCACGATAGTCTCTTCCGCGTCCAGTGAGACGAGCCGTTTGCGACCCGACATTGTAGTCCGAGTGGCCCTGGTGACCAATCCGGCGTGCCGGGTCGCGGCGAAAAGACCTTGCACGCACTCGCTCGGTTTGCTCGCGACCATCAATGCTCAGCACCCGGATCGCAGGCCGCCACCGAAGCTTCCAGACTGCTCCCGAGCGGCCGCGCGTCTGTGTCCCGCTGTGGCCGTGAGCACTGCAGCTATCCGCGTCCCCTGTTTTGGCGCCCACGAGTTTGCCAGCACGTTGTCGTGACAGGAGTTCTGGAGTCGTCGGCAGCCAATACATTAGCGATGCATGGCTGCGAGCTTCGCAGCCATGCAGCTCTCCGCCGCGAACCATTTCGGACAGGACCTTCGATTGGGTCGTGCTAGACTCCGACTTTCCCGTTTGTTGCAAGTGCGGCGGACCGCTCCAGCGAGCCGCGGATGGCCGCGAGCATGACCGGGCGGTCTACTTAGAAAGAAGTTGGGCCGACAACGAATCTGGAAATACAACTGCGAGACAAGATAAACCGTGGTCGATTGGCGTCGGTTTACCCCATCGGATTTCGAGTATGACTTCGAGCGTGACGAACTCGCTCAACATGGCGTCACTTTTGATGAAGCTGTTGAGTGTTTCTTTTCGGACTTTCAGATTCGCCGGAACAAGAAGTACCGTGATCGCTGTCAGCTGCTCGGCCGGGCACTTGGCGGACGGAAGCTGAAGATCATCTTTCAACTCAAGCCGCGCAACATCGTGCGCATCATTACCGGGTGGCCACTATGAAGAAGCGCCGAAAGACAACACCGTCACAACCGAGACTGACCCAGGAAGAAGTCGATCGATTGGTCACCGCCCAAGCCAATGAGGACTCAGCTTGGCAGAAGGCCATCGTGGTCAGGCGACCGAAATCCAGGTCTCTGTCGATTCCCGCGGAACTGGCCGCTCGGGCTGCGTTTCTCGCCAGACTTCATCGTGAGAGTCGGGTCGACAAATGGGTCGAGCGAATCGTGAGAGAACGAGTTGAGATCGAGGAGTCGGCATTCACTGCCGCCAAGAAAACCCTCGTATCGTGAAGGCGGCCCAACAAGCGCTTGCAGCCGGCGCCGCTCCGGCGCGATCGTGAGGCGGCGCGGCTGAAGCGCATGACGTTAGCGTGTGCCACGAAAGGCACAGAGAACCAGTGGGTGCAAGTCCCACCCGAGCACGTGTCGGTACAGCTCGGTAGCTATCTGAGCGATGAAGGAGGGCAACCTCGTTTGTCGAAGCCGAAGCTGAGTGCCGAAGATTTCTGGCGTTTCTGGACGGTACTGGTTCTTCTTCTATTCCTTCGATTGCAACGAACCGATGCACGTCCACGTCCGGCGCGACCGGCAGCACGCCAAATTCTGGCTGGCGCCTGTCGAGCTGGCGTGGAATCATGGATTCAGCGCGCGAGAGTTGAACGAAATCCGTCGCCTGATCGTTGAACACCAGCAGACAATCATCGAGGCATGGCATGAGCACTGCAGTCACCGTTGAATCGCGAATCGCGCGTGTTGAGGTTACGGCCGACACCATTACGGCCCACTTGGTCGATGGCCGAGTGATCAGCGTGCCACTGGCCTGGTCATGGCGCCTGTCGGAAGCGACACCGGCGCAGCGCGCAAAATGGCAGCTCATTGGTGACGGGCACGGCGTGCATTGGCCGGACATCGATGAAGACATCAGCGCCGAAGGGATGCTCAACGGGATACCGGCTCGGCGGCCGCCAAGCGTGGCTGGGACCGGGTCGCCGGCTAACACCGCGTTGCAGCCGACGAGCCGCGCGCGACAGGTCGTGGTGAAATCGAAGAGGCGTGCACGCGCAGCTCGCGGCTGAACGCGAGACGTTATATGGACAGACAGAAGAACGGACCGCTCTTGGCAATCGGGATGATCCGGACGCCCTACGCTTTGCGATCTACCAGCTGACTTCACGCGCGGTCATGGCCTCGACTCACGCCGTCATCATGGCGCGATCGCGACGACCGTGCGTGGATCGAGCTCGTACAATTCGCGCGGCCCGTTGGGTCAGTGTCTTTGTGCGCAGCGTCGTGGTGGTGAGCAGCGGGTCGGCGCCTTGTTCGTTAGGTCTCTCGTGCGTCGACCGCGCGGCCGTCGTCAGCGCGTGGTTCGTGGCGCATCGGCGCGTGCCTGGGCCGATCTGGCTTGAAGGGGCGGAGTCATCGGCTCCGGACTTCGTCGTGCGCCGCTCGGGTTCCTCGCGCGTCAGCTACCGGCTCGGCGGCCGCCAAGCGTGGCTGGGACCGGGTCGCCGGCTAACACCGCGTTGCAGCCGACGAGCCGCGCGCGACAGGTCGTGGTGAAATCGAAGAGGCGTGCACGCGCAGCTCGCGGCTGAACGCGAGACGTTCGGCGGACAATCAAGAATCAACATGATCGAAATCCGGCCCGAGCAACCCGGCGACATCCCGGCCATTCGGGACGTCAATCGACGAGCGTTCGGGCAAGACCAAGAAGGCAACATCGTCGATGCGTTGAGAGCAAACGGGGCGGCAGTCCTGTCGCTGGTCGCAGCGGTGGATGGTCGAGTGGTCGGTCACATTATGTACAGCCCGCTCCTCGTGGGCGGTGTTCAGGGAGCGGCGCTCGGGCCCATGGCGGTGCTTCCGGAACATCAACACCGAGGCATTGGTACGAGCCTCGTCGAGGCGGGGAACCGGCAGCTCCGACACGACGGCTGCCCGTTCATCGCCGTGCTCGGGCACGCGACGTTCTACCCGCGCTTCGGGTTCAGGCCGGCCAACACCTACGGCATCACGTGCGAATGGGACGTTCCCGACGATGTGTTCATGATGTTGGTTCTGGATGAAGCGAAGATGTCAGATGTAGTCGGGATAGCAAAGTACCGGACTGAGTTCTCAACGGTCGCTTGAACCACAACCGGAGCCGCCGAACTTGGCTTGCAGCCGACGGCGGCTGGTGTGATCATGAGCCGCCGCGGCTCATCGCGAACGTTCGGCGGCGCTGGTGGTGACTTAGAAGGTGACCCAATCCATGCGGCGACTCGATCAGATAGGCCCGACTCTTCTGATTATTGGCTTGCTGATTCCGTATTCGCAGGCGCCCAGCTCTTGGGGGGACCTGTCGCCCCACACGACTCAGTTTGTAAACGTCGAAAAAGACGTTCGGCTGGAAGTGCTCGATTGGGGTGGCTCTGGCAGGCCTGTGGTCTTGCTGGCGGGAGGCGGAAACACCGCGCACGTCTTCGACGAGTTCGCGCTGAAGCTCACCACGAACTTCCATGTTTACGGCCTGACACGACGCGGGTTCGGTGCATCCGGGTTTTCTGCCACGGAGCCGGGCGGTGATCGCCTCGGTGAGGATATATTGGCGGTCATAGATGCGCTGAAACTCAAGAAGCCCGTGTTGGTGGGGCACTCCATCGCCGGCGCGGAGTTGAGTTGGGTAGGGACCTCTCGTCCGGATCGGGTCGCGGGACTGGTATATCTCGAGGCCGGATATCCGTACGCATTCGACAACGGCAAGGGATCCACAATGAAGGAGTTTCTGGACGCCAGAGGGCCTCAACCTCCGACTCCGGGCGATTCCGATTTGGCTGACTTCAGTGCATTGCAGCGGTGGGACGCACGGGAGTTTGGATTCCGAGTGCCAGAAGCGGAGTTCCGGCAAACCTGGGATTCGACACCCGGCGGACGACCAGTGAAGGTTCGCGATTCTCCAGGCTCGTCGGCCTTCATGACGCTCATGACCGCTGCGAAGAAGTACACGTCGATTCCGGTGCCAACGCTCGCCATCTTCGGGATCCCCCACGTTCCAGAGGCCTGGATGACGAGGAGTGCAGACCCTGCGGTGCGGAAGGCGGCTGGGGCTTATTTCACAATGATTGATGCCTTGGCGGAAAAGCAGGCAAAGGCGTTTGAAGACGGTATGCCCACTGGCCGTGTGGTCAGGCTACGCGCCATGCACTACGTCTTTCTTTCAAACGAAGGTGACGTACTCCGTGAAATGCGGGCCTTTCTTGCCACTCTGAAGTAGCAGTGAGGGCTTGGCGGTCGCTCACTTGCAACCGCCGCCGAACAGCACCTGGAGCCGACAGCGCCCGGTTCCGTGCCGCGCCGCGGCTCAGTTGGGGGCGTTATACGGACATGAAACCGAAGACCTCGGATCATCTCTCATCGGAGCGCTTTGCAAGGTCTTGACTCATCGGGCCGCCTGGCTGCTTAGCCGCGCAAGCAACTGGCGCGCGGGTTTCGCGCAGCGATCACGTTCGGGCATTTCGGACTCTGGCGCGGCAACGAGCGAAGAGCGGTTTAGCGTGGACGCTGTGAGGAGCGAAACATGTTCAGACGACTGATTCGAGTTTTGCAACTCACGTCGGCGTTTCTGTGTCTGTCTGCGCTGGCGTCCGCACAATCTGTGACCGCTATCAAGGCTGGACGGTTGATTGACCCGGAGCGCCGAACTGTGCTTTCGAATCAAGTGATCCTCGTCGAAGGCGGAAAGATCACGGCCGTCGGCGCTGACGTGCGGATTCCTGACGGTGCCACGACTGTCGATCTCGGCCAGGCGACGATTCTTCCAGGGCTGATCGACGTGCACACCCATCTGCTCACGAACAACAGGCCCGAGCTCGGAGGCGACGACAACAATCTCAATCTCATCGTTACGCAGATGAATCTGGGCAATCGTGCGCTCCTGGGCTCGGTGATGGCCCGCGCAGACCTCGAAGCGGGCCTCACCACAGTGCGGGACGTCGGGAACTCAGGCTGGAATGGCGACGTGGCGCTCCGGGACGCCATCGAACAGGGCTGGGTCGTCGGCCCCCGCATGATCGTGTCGACAAGGGCGATCTCGCCGCCAGGCGGCCAGTTTCACCGCGTGACCGCGGAGACCCGCAGCATCGTCGAGCAGGAGTTCGCGCAAATCAGCGGCGTCGAGGACGCGCGGCGCGCAGTACGTCAGGCGATCGCCGACGGCGCCGACTGCATCAAAGTCATCGCGGAGGCCGCTACGGCGCTGACGGTGGATGAACTCCGAGCGATCGTCGACGAAGCCCACCGTGCCCGCCGCAAGGTGGCAGCGCATGCGGTTCGGGATCAGACGATCCGCGACGCGATCGACGCGGGCGTAGATTCGATCGAGCACGGCAACAATGTGTCGGATGACACGCTGCGACTAATGGCCGAGCGAAAAGTGTTCCTGGTTCCGACGGACCCGAGCTGGGATCTGTATGTCGAAGGAGAGTCGGCGGTTAGCAGTCTGTACACTCGCGCACAAATCCTTACATTCCAGGCGCAAACAAAGCAGCTCATCGACCGGTGGCGAGGGCGGTTGAAGCGGGCGATCGACCTCGGCGTCCCGGTCGCCGCAGGCAGTGACGTTTATTACCGCTACGCAGGTCACAGCCGAGGCGAAGCGAGCGTCATCAAGATAGTCCGATCGTTCAGAGATGCCGGCATTGCGCCGATGGACCTCATCCGCGCATCCACGGTCAACGCCGCCGAACTGCTCGGATGGAGCGACCGTATCGGATCGATTCGCGAAGGCAAGCTGGCGGACATCATCGCGATAAACGGTGATCCCCTGAAAGACATCACGGTACTTGAAAACGCCGTGTTCGTGATGAAAGACGGTCACATCTACAAGCCGACCACTCCCCGCTGAAGTGAAGAACGACGAGCGACTCGCACGTGTGCGAACCAGCTAATCAACTACGGAATACAAGCTGGCTCTCGTTAAGAAAGTTTTGAAAACGGAGAAGTGATTTTAGAGTGCACAAGATCTGGCTGCTGCGACAGTCGTGGTGTTCTGGGCTTTGGGGTTGGTCCTGCGCCATTTTTCCCGCAAGAGCTCAGCCCGAGAGGCTGCTCTCGACCAGCCGTATAACACCGCGCTGGAGCCGTCGGCCAACGCGTGGCATTGTTTCTCCTGCTGCGGTCACGCGTTGTCCGCGGCTCAGCGCGAGACGGTATCCAGACGGTGTGAGCCATTGGACGGGTCGACAGCATCCATGCGGCGGCGATCTCAACTATCGAGCACCAAGCTGCTCGCACTAGTCGGCACGGCCGGCATCTTGCTCGCAGCGCGCGATGGCGCACAGACCGAGCCGAGACCGAAGCCAATGTCAACGCCCAGATCTCCTGATTGCCCGAAGGAGCTGCCCCTGGCGCCAGGCCGGGATGCGAAGGAGAGGGCGATCGCCGCGGTTCGAGAGTCGTTGCGCATCGGTGCGCAAGAACAGCGCACGTACGAGATCAAAGCCGCTTACCCCGCCACGAGTCATCTTGGACGCCGATGCATCCCGCCGGGCTGCGTTGCTCATCGCTTACATACACCCGGTATGCGCGCTCTTCGCGCCTTGCCGGGCGGGCGCCTCGACGCCCAAGATGACACCTTTATTTCTTTCCGGGTCCTAAGGGCCATGAGATCTTCCGCGTCGCAGAGGCCATTTGTGAGAGCCCCGACGCTCTGGTGTGCGTCGAAGTGGGACGAGAGTTGGCGGACGATGCGTGCAAGCTGGACGCAGTACGAGACGCGCTACGGGCAGGGGATGTCAGGAGGGCCTCCCAGTTGGCCGACCGCGTGTACCGTTTGACTCCGGTTCAAGTTTGACGGAACGAGCCCGCTAACAAGTTTGCAGCTGACGAATCCACGCGGACGAGTGAGCCGAGCCACGAATCATGGACGAAGGCTTCACCCTGCCGGGCCGCCACTACACTGACCCTCAGCTCTTCCAACAGGAGATCGAGCGCATCTTCTTGTCGATGTGGGTCCATGCCGGACGATGCGAGGAGATCCCGAACCCAGGCCGCTATGTCACGCGCGAGATCGGCGGGGAGAGTCTCATCATCCTGAACGGGGGCCGGGGATCAGGGATCGGGGGTCAAGAGCAGAACAGGGATCAGGGATCGGGGATTAGGGATCAGGAGCAAAACGAGGGCAACATTCGGGCGTTCTTCAACGTCTGCCGCCACCGCGGAACACGCCTGTGCACCGATCCGGAGGGCGAGCTTCAGCGCGTCATCAAGTGTCCCTATCACGCCTGGACGTACGACCTCACGGGGCGCCTCGTGGCTGCCTCTCTCATGCCCGACGGCTTCAACAAAGACGACTACCCGCTCCACCCCGTTCCGGCCGCGACCTGGGACGGGCACATCTTCGTGAATCTTTCCCAGTCCTCGAGGCCGCTGGAGGATCAGCTTGCGGATCTGCCCGCCAAGTTCGCGCCGTGGAGGATGGACGAGCTCCGGCTGATGCGCCGGATCACCTATGACGTGGCCGCGAACTGGAAGCTCATCATCCTGAACTTCAACGAGTGTTTGCACTGTCCCGTCATTCATCCGATCCTCAATCGCCTCACGAACTACCTGGGCGCCGACAACGAGCAGCCGAAGCCCACCTACATCGGCGGCACGATGGGGTTCACGCCGGGCGTGGAGACGATGAGCACGGACGGCAGACGGCGGCGCTCGTATCTGCCGGGGCTCGGGCCGCGCGAGCGGGAGCTCGTCGCGTACTACGTCGTGTATCCCAATCTGCTCCTCAGCCTGCATCCCGACTACATGCTCACGCACACGATCTGGCCGATGGCGCCAGATCGCACCCGCATCGTCTGCGAATGGCACTTTCATCCGGATCAGATCGCGGCGCCGGACTTCGAGGCCAGCGACGTCGTGGAGTTCTGGGACACGACCAACCGCGAGGACTGGGCCATCACCGAGAGGGCGCAGCTCGGGATCCGTAAAGGGCCCGAAGGCGGGTCCTGTCCGCGAACAGCCCAACCGGGTGCTCGGGCAAAAACACGTGTCACGGGTGTGCCCTTGCGCGCCCGGTCGGGCGCCCGTTCGCGGCCACCCGCGCGAGGCGCTTTACTTTTCATGAGGACAGGCCGCTAGTCGACGAATCCCGAACCCCGAATCCCGAATCCCGGTCCCTGCCCCCTGATCCCTGGTCTTGCTCAGCCCGCCTCCCTCGTGCCGCTCACGCGGCGGGTCGTCGTCTGGGGTGGACGCGTGTACATGACCTTTCCGCCGACGATCGTGTGGACCACTTTTGCCTTCAGAATGTCATCGTCCGGGACCGTGAGGATGTCGCGTGAGAGCACGGTGATGTCGGCGAGCTTGCCGGGCACGAGCGATCCCTTGATGCTCTCCTCGAACGCGCCGTAGGCGGCCGAGAGCGTGTAGGACCGCAGCGCCTCCATGCGGGTCATCGCCTGATCCGGGTAGAAGAGTGATCCATCCTTCAGCTTGCGGGTGACGCTCGCGTAGAAGCTTGGAATCGGATCGACGTCCTCCACGGGCGCGTCGGTCCCGTTGATGATGGTGGCCTTCGAGTCGAGGAGCTTGCGCCAGACGTAGGCGCCTTCTGCCGCCCGCTTTTCCCCGAGCCGGGCCGTCACGAACGGCGCGTCGGAGGTGCAGTGAATACCCTGCATCGCCGCGATGACACCGAGCTGCCCGAACCGCGGGATGTCGCTCGCGTTCAGGTGCTGTGCGTGCTCGATCCGCCACCGCCAGTCTTTCCTGTTCGGGCTTGCCTTGAACGTTGCCTCAAAGACGTTCAGGGTCTCACGGTTCGCCCGGTCGCCGATGGCGTGGACACAGAGTTGAAAATCGTGCTGCGCCGCGAGGCGCGCCGTCTCCTGGATCTCGTCGACCGGCGTCGTGTTGAGTCCCGTGCTGCCCGGCAGATCGCTGTACGGTTCGAGCAGCCAGGCTCCGCGGGATCCGAGCGCACCGTCCATCGCTTTCTTGATGGCCCGCACCGTCAGGTGCTTGTCGCCCATGTCGATGATGCGATAGTTCGCCAACTGCTTCGCGAGGTCATCGTTCGGCACCCGCACCATTACCCACAGCCTGTGCCTCAATTTCCCCTGCTGCGCATACTCCTTCAACAGATCGATCGTGTCGAACGGCGAGCCGGCGTCCTGGAAGCTCGTGATGCCCTTCGACAGGACCTCGTCCATCGCCAGATCGATTTCGCGGCGCGCGTCGGCCAGCAACTGTTCCGGCGTCCGTTTGGCGCGGGCGTCGCTCAGCGCCTTTCGAACCAGGCCCGAAGCCGTCTCGCGAAGAAGGCCGATGGGGTTCCCCCTGGAATCCTTGAGAATCTCTCCGCCTGGGGGGTTCGGCGTTGTGCGCGTAATGCCCGCGACCTCCATGGCCTTGGCATTCGCGAAAGTGGCGTGCCCGCTCGCATGCGTCAACAGGACGGGGTTGTTGGGTGAGACCTTGCTGAGCGCGTCGTGGGTGGGAAACCCTTCGACGTTCGGCGTCGGAATCTTGTCCCACTTTTCCTGATGCCAGCCTCGACCCAGAATGAATGCACCTGGCTTCGCTTTGGCGGCGGCCTCGCCCACCATCGCCACAATCTCATCCCAACTCTTCACGTTCATCAGGTTCAGATTCATCTTCATCTGACCGACGCCCGTGAAGTGCCCGTGCGATTCGATGAGGCCTGGGACCGCGAGCTGGCCCGCGAGATCGATGACCTTCGTGGCCTCGCCGACGTATGGCTGGATCTCGTCGTTCGTTCCGACGGCCGCAATCGAGTCGGCCCGAACTGCAATCGCCTGCGCCTCTGGCCTGGCATTGTCCATCGTCACGACCTTCCCGTTGCGGAGAACGAGATCCGCCGGATCGACCTTGGCCCCGTAGCCGCCACACGTCAGCGTGGTGAGCACGAGGGCGGCCGTACAGAAAGGACGAGCTACAAAAGACAAGCGGCGGTGGGTCATGGACAGATCCTCCTACGTTCTTCGTTTCGGCCACGTCGTTCAACGGCCGGCTTATGCCGCCGGCATCGTCGTCTGGGCTTCGATCCAGCTCCTGATCTCGTTCTGGACGCGCTCGTAAACGTCCTCCTGGCGGATCGGCGTGCTTTTCGGCACCTTCAGCGAGTGGTCGCCGCCGTCGACGATGTAGATGTGGGCGCGGGTGCCGAGTGGTGCGAGGACGGGGCGCAATTCGTCCGGCGTGCCGAACGGGTCGCGGCTCCCCTGGACGAACAGCATCGGCACGACGATCTGCCGCAGGTGCACGGCGCGGAGCTGGGTCGGCTTCGCCGGCGGATGGAGCGGATAGCCCAGGAACACCAGCCCGCCGAGATCCAGCTCGCGGCGTGACGCGCCCAGGTGAGAGGCCATGCGGCCCCCGAGAGACTTGCCTCCGATGAACAGCCGGTTGTCGGCGAGCGGGAGGTCGCGAGCCGCACGCTCGATAGCGGCGAGGTACGCCGTCTCGAGGACTTCCGTTCGATCCGGCACGCGGCGACGCTGTTCCTGGTACGGGAAATTGAACGTCACGACGTCGAGGCCACGCGCGGCCAGACCGTGTCCGAAGAGGACCATGAAGGCACTCGTGTGGGGCGCGCCCGCGCCGGGCGCCAGCATCACCGTGACGCCCAGCCGCGCGCGCTCGGGCGCGAGGTAAACGCAGCCGCTGACCCGTCCATTGCCCGGGACGTCGATCTCGATTGCCGTTGGGGTCTCAGCCATGGCTAACGGCTCCAGAGCCAGGCCAACAGGCACGTCATCAGGCCCACAGCACCCGCCACCCACCAGCCCCACGATTGATGGGGCTGGCGCCCCGGCCCGGGGAAGCCGGCGGGCGCGTTCGCGTCGGCCGATCCCCGCGCCTCCATCGAACCGGCGATGCCACGCAGGCTGGCGGACACGAGCGCGGCGCTCGCCGGACGACCGACGGGCGACTTCGCCAGCATGTTGAGGACGAGCGTCTCGAGATCGCGCGGGACGGCCGGATTGAGACGACTCGGCCGCACCGGCGGCGCCTGCAGCACCTGGAGCGTGATGTCGACCGCGCTGGCGCCAGCGAAAGGGGGCCGGCCGGCGATCATGTCGTACAGGATGGCGCCCAGGCAGTACACGTCGGTTCGTTCATCGCCCGTCATTCCGAGAGCTTGTTCCGGCGCCAGGTACGCGGCTGTCGCGAGCGCGACCGTCGGGTGCGCCGCGACCTGGCCGGCGGCGCCCTCGCGAGCGGCGCCCCCTCGGGTCCAGGCCGCGAGGCCCGTATCGAGCAGCTTCGCCTGGCCCTTTCGCGTGACGATCACGTTCTCCGGCCGAAGGTCCCGGTGAAGACTGCCACTCGCGTGCGCCTCGGCGAGCGCGTCGGCGAGCTGCAGCGCCAAATCGACCGCGCGACGCGCGTTGAGCGGCGTCCCCGAGACGACCGCGTCGAGCCTGTCGCCAGCGACGTACTCCGATACGACGAAGACGCGGCCGCCGTCTTCCGCGACTTCGAACAGGGTGGCGATGTTCGGATGGGACAACCGCATCGCGGCCTGCGCGTCTGCGATGAATCGTTCGCGCCGGCCGTCATCCGCGATCAGATCCTCGCGCACGAGCTTGATCGCGACGGTCCGGCCGTGTCGCGTGTCGCGCGCGCGAAAGACCTCGCCGATGCCGCCCTCACCCAGGCGATCGAGAATCTTGTACTCGCCGAGCGATTCCATCAGAAACGAAGAACGAAGTTCTTACTTCCTTGGTTTGGACGGCCTGAGCTCGATCCGGCTGGACAGGCTCCGCGGCGCCTGGTGCAGCAGATCCAGGACCACCTGCGCCACCTCGTCCGGATCGATCTTCCAGTCGGCTCCCGCCTCGTCGTGCCCGGAGAATCGTGTCTGGACCGAGCCCGGGAGGATGTAGCTCACCTTGATGTCGTCGAAGCGGACCTCCTGCATCAGGACTTCGCTGAACGCGTTCAGCGCGGCCTTCGATGCGCAGTACGCGCCGCCGCCGGCGAACGGGTTCTTGCCGGCCAGCGAGCTGATGTTGATGATCCACCCGCCGCCGCGCCGCCGCAGGTGCGGAATGGCGGCGCGCGCGCAGTAGAACGGCGCGGAGAGGTTCGTCGCCATCGTCTCTTCCCACCGCTCCAGCGGCAGATCCGCGACGGGGCTGAAGAACCCGACGCCCGCGTTGTTGACGAGCACGTCGAGCCCGCCGAAGTGACGTGCCGCCTCGTCGACGAGCTGGGTGGCTTCGGCCGAGCGACCGACGTCCGCCCGCACGGTCAGCACCGGCGGCGCGCCGGATTGCGACGCCGTCGCCGACAGCTCGGCGGCGGCCGTCTCGAGATCCCTCTCGGTGCGGCCGCTGATCGCCACGGCCGCGCCCTCGCGGACCAGCGCGCCGGCCATGGCGCGGCCGATGCCTCGCGACCCGCCGGTGATCAGAGCAATCTTGCCGATAAGAGGCACTTCAGGCGCTCGCGACCGATTGGAGTGGGCAGTGGAACTGCCCCCTGTCCACGACAAACTGTCGTTAGAATACCGCAGCGATGCCGACTCTCGCCATCCTCGGCGCAGGCGAACTGGGTGCCGCGCTGGCGTCCACGCTGGCGCGGCGACAGTGGCCGGGCGAGATCATCCTCGTCGATGACGCGTCGAGCATCGCGGCAGGAAAGGCGCTCGACATCCTCGAGTCCGCGCCGGTCGATGGATCCGACACCCGACTGACCGGAACGGCGGACGACGACCGCGTCGCTAACGCCGACATCGTCGCGATCGCCGATCGCACGACCGGCGGCGAGTGGAACGGCGAGGGCGGCCTGGCGCGGCTCAGGCGGGTCGTCTCTCTGGCGCCCGGAGGGCTGATCGTGTGCGCGGGCGCTTCACAGGCCGGCCTGATGGAGACCGCAGCTCGGGAGCTGAAGCTCGATCGCCGACGGCTCGTGGGTTCGGCGCCGGCGGCACTCGAAGCCGCAGCCCGAGCCGTGACGGCCGCCGAGATCAACGCCGCCGCCACCGAGGTCGCGCTCTTCGTCGTCGGCATACCGCCGCGGCGGATGTCGATTGCCTGGAGCGGCGCGACCTTGCACGGCCAGCCGATCGCAGCGTTTCTCGACGCCCACCGCATCGCGCGGATCGACGCGCGGCTGCCCGCGTTGTGGCCTCCGGGCCCGTACGCGCTCGCCTCGGCCGCCAGTCGCGTGTGCGAGGGGCTCGCCCGAGGGAGCCGGCGCCTGCACACGTCGTTCCTGGTCCTGGACGGAGAGCTCGGGCCGCGCGGGCGGGTTGTCGCGCTGCCTGTGAGGATCGGTGTGCGCGGGGTGAGCGAGGTGCTGGTACCACCCCTCAGCGTTCACGAACGGGTCAGGCTGGAGAACGCCCTCGGCCCTTGATCGGCTTTGGACTTTGGCCTGTCACATGTGATTGCGGGCGAGCCAAGAGCCGGAGTGTTCAGTTCCGTCGATCGTGCAACGTCAGGCCACCGGCAAAGTCCGACAGCTTGTCGCGCAGGATCGTCCGGCCGCGATGAAGCCGCGACTTCAGCGTCTGCTCTTTGACACGGAGCACAGCGCTCGCCTCTTCCGTGGTGAGGCCTTGAATGTCGCACAGCACGACCGGAATCCGATAGATCGAGGGCAGCTCTTTCAGCGCCTCGATCAACTTGCGTCGCAGCTCGGCGCGCATGATCCGATCGTCGGCCAGCGCTGACCAATCCGCGATTTGTCCCGACCGGGCCACGCCCGCCTCAACATGTGGTTGGAGGCTCGCCGCCGATCGATCGGCCGACAGATCCGGACGGAGGGGTTTGCGCGCCCGCAGGCGGGACATGGCCGTGTTGAAGGTGATCCGATAGATCCACGACGAAAGCGCGGCGTCGCCCCGAAACGCGCCGATCTTCTGAT
>JACOUA010000043.1 GCA_016178075.1 Acidobacteriota bacterium | reverse complement strand
TGACCGATGGCAAGTCGATCGAGATCGTCACCCTGACGCGCGTCGACGTGCCCGTGCGCCGATGAGACTCGCCGACCCCGACGATTCACGAGGCGATCTTCGGCGAGCTGCTCGCCGTCTCGTGTCGCGCACGGCCTGCGCGCAACGCTGAAGGAACCCGGCGTCGAGGTCGACTGAAGTCGCGCGTCCCTGACCAGATCCGTTCTATACTCTACATGGGTATTGACCCGCGCCCCCGGCAAGCCTAGCGTCGGGGATCGGGTTGTTGAAATCGTCCGCACACCTCCAAGGAGGACCGATGAAACGCCTTGCTCTCTTCACTATTACCTTGGTGCTCGCGCTCGGAATCGCGATGGTCGCCGCCGCGGGTCAGGCGACAAAAGAGCCCGCCAAGAAGTCCGCGGGCAAAACGATGACCGCGAGCGGGAAAGTCACTGCGGTGGTCGCCGATTCGATCTCCATCATGAAGGGGAAAGAATCGATGAAGTTCGCCGTCGACGCTGCGACGATCGTGCAGGCCAGAGGCGCCGGGACCAAGTCGGCCGCCCCGGGTGGCCTCAAGGTGATGGACGCCGTCCACGAAGGCGACATGGTCACCGTGTCGTATCACGACATGGGCGGCGGCGTGCTGCACGCGGCGCGGATCCGCGTCACCGCTGGCGCCGGCGCGAAGAAGAAGTGAACTGAGATCACTGCCCCGCCTTCCAATTCAGAAGCAGCGTGATGGGGGTACTGCTGACTTCCTCGGTCAACGTATTGATCAGGAAGCGCTGCCCGTCCCGCGAGACGGCGTACTGTTGCCTGAACGGCCCCGGCAGCGGGCCACCGACCATGCGGGGGGCAAAGAGCGCGGCGGGGCTCCCGGGCTCGACGGTCCGGACCTTGGAATCGATCCGAACCGGAACGGTCGTCAGCGTGCCGTCGAGGCCGATGTAGAAGAGCTCGCGGCCGTTGGGGTGCCAGCGCGGTTGCGCGCCCCCCGTCGTGGTGATCTGCCACTTGCCCCCGGATCCTGGGAAGGGCTGCACGTAGATCTCGGCCTGCCCGGTCTCGTTCGACTGGTAGACGATCCAGTTGCCATCCGGGGAGAACTGCGCGTCGCGTTCGTCCGCGCTCTGTTGGACGATGGGAACCGCTTTGCGATCCCCGTCGAGCGGCAGCGCCCAGACGTCTTGGCCCGTCTTGGGGTCGCTCACGCGATACAGGAGGTGTCGGCCATCGGGTGACCAATCCAACGGCACCTTGTTGATCGGGGTTGAGACGAGCAGCTCCTCGCTGCCGCCGCCGCCCGCCGGCTTTCGAAAGAGATCGTAGGCGCCGTTACGGTTCGAGTTGAAGACAATCCAGCGACCGTCTCGCGACCAGACGGGGAATTGATCGACGCCGCGATCGAACGTCAACCGCGTCAGCCCGCCGCGCGCGGCCTCGACCACCCAGATGTCGACATTTCCACGCACGGCGCGGTTGAGCGCCACCCGTGCACCGTCCGGCGAGAGCTCGGGATTGGTGGCGGTCTCGGGATCCGGGGAGCCCGCGCTCCCCACGGCGTTTCCGGCGCGATCGAACCAGACGAGCTGCCGGGGTCCGCTGGCCGCGCCGGCGCGATAGATGATCGGACCTGTCGCCGACACGGCCAGCGCGGCGCAGTTCACCGTCGCGTCGACCGCGACCTGCGGAGCCACGCGATGCGGCTCCCCACTGAGCGTCAGACCCTTCGGATCGAAGCGCTGCGCGAAGAGCGTGCCCTGCCGCACGAACACGAGAAACCCCGACGGCGCGAACATCGCAGCCGCGTCGGCATCGACCAGGCGCTGCATCCCCGGCTGGTCGAGCGAGGCCGCATGCACGCCTTGTCCTTCGGAGCCGCCTTGCGCAAAAAACAGGAACCGGCGGCCGTCGGGCAGGAAATGAGGGAAGCGATGACTGATCTGACGCGGCGCGTCGACACGGGTGACCTGCGTCGGTTCTCCGCCGGTCGCCGCGACCCTGAAAAGCCCGCCGGTGGCGTTGGGCGCGAACAGGATCACCCCATCCTGGCTCCACGCGCCTCCGCGCGGGCCGTTCGCCGCGGCGAGGACTTGCGGCGGTCCACCTGAGAGATCGATCCGTTTCAGCTTGCCCTCGGCGAAGAACCCGACCGCGCGTCCGTCCGGAGACCAGAACGGGTACAACGCGCCATCTGTTCCAGCCAACGGCTGAGACGCGGTCGAATCGATCGAACGCACCCACAATCGCGAGGGACCGCCTCCCGTCGCGACGAAGGCCACCTTGCCCCCGTCGGGCGCGATGGCGAGTGAGAGCGGATCCGGCGTCGGCGGCGTCGCGATGTCCACGCGGAGCTCGGGCGCGGGCGCGGCCGGTCGGAAAGACCAGATCGCGAAGGCCGCCGCCACGAGCCCGAAGACCGCGGCCGCGATCCACCCGCGCCTGCCGCCGGCCCGCGACGAGGCGCGCCGATCGATCGGCTCGCTCGGTGGTTCGTCCAATTCAAGCCACACATCGCCGGCGTCGCGCAACCGTCGCCGCCGATCCTTCTCGAGGCATCGTCTCAGGAGACGATTCGCGTGGGCCGGCAGGCCGGCGGGGAGCGCGCGCCAATCGGGCTCGCCCCGCACGATCGCGCCGAGAATATCGGTCACGGTCTCGCCGTCGAAGGCCCGGCGGCTGGTCAGGATCTCGAACAGCACGCAGCCGAACGCCCAGATGTCAGTGCCGCGGTCGACGGGCAATCCCCGGGCCTGCTCCGGCGACATGTACGCAGCGGTCCCGAGGATGACGCCCGCCGTCGTTCCACCCATCACTGTCGGGCTTTGCGTGTAGCCGACGTCGCTGCCGGTCGCCAGCGGCGCCACGACCAGCTTCGCCAGCCCGAAATCGAGCACTTTGACCTGTCCGCCCGGCGTGATCTTGATGTTGGCGGGCTTGAGGTCGCGGTGGACGACGCCGCGCTCGTGCGCGGCCTCGAGCGCGGAGGCAATCTGGCGGGCGATGTCGAGCGCTTCGCTGACCGGAAGCCCGCCAGACGGCTTCGGGCTCATGGCTAGAGGCTCAAGTGCGTGCGAGCTGTGGGCCTCGCCCGAGCCCTGGGTCTTGGGCCTTGAGCCTTCGCTGGGCCCCGAGCCGTGAGATCTTCCCTGAGCCGTGAGCCCTGAGCCATGAGTCAGTTTTTCCGCCAGCGTCGTTCCCTCGACGAGCTCCATCACGAGGAACTGCGTCCCGCCGTGTTCGGCCAGGTCGTAGATCGCCGCGATGTTCGAATGATTGATGGACGCCAGCGCCTCGGCTTCGCGTTGAAGGCGACCGACCCGTTCCGGATCGGCGGAGAACTCGGCCGGGAGGATCTTGATGGCGACGTCGCGTTTCAGCTTCGTGTCGTGCGCCCGATAGACCTCCCCCATCCCGCCCGCGCCAAGCGCGGAGTGGATTTCATAGGAACCGAGGCGCACGCCCGGCTGCAGACGCATCGCGGTTCGGGATGGGTGGGTGGATTATAGCCTGCGGCCCTTGTGACAGAATGGCCCGACCCAGACCCCCTCAATGCACCCTCCCACTGATCGTGAGCAAGGCCTCGTTCGCCAGCTGACTGCCGGTCAACAGGCCATGATGGCCTTCGGCACCGCGATCGGCACCGGATTGTTTCTCGGAAGCGGCCTCACGATCGGCGTCGCAGGCCCCGCCGTCGTCTTCTCGTACGTCATCGCCGCGGCAATCTCGCTCCTTCTGAGCGCCGCGCTCGTGGAGATGGCCGTCGCCCATCCGGCCGCCGGCTCGTTCGGGTTGTACGCCGAGATGTATGTCTCGCCGTTCGCCGGATACGCGGTAAGGGTCAGCTACTGGCTGATGCAGGTCATCGCCACGGGTGGGCACATGGTCGCGATCTCGATCTACATGCAGTACTGGTGGCCGGGCACGCCGTCGGCGGTGTGGATGGCCGGCTTCTCCGCCGCGCTCATCTACCTCAACACGCGCGCGGTCGGCACGCTCGGCGCCTTCGAGTACTGGTTCTCGATGATCAAGGTCGCCGCCATCGTCGTGTTCGTCGTGCTGGCGGCCGCGATCGTCGCCGGCCTCACGGGCGATCCGGCGATCGGCTTCCGCCACTACGCCGAACACGGCGGGTTCTGGCCCAAGGGGATTCGCGGCGTGTGGCTCGGAGCCTGCTTCGCGATCTACTCGTTCATCGGGGTGGAAGTCGTCGGCGTGACGTCCGGTGAAGCACGAGACCCGGAACGCACGATCCCGCAGGCCATGCGGCGGATGGTCGGCGGACTCTGTGGGCTGTATTTGACGACGGTCGCGCTGCTGGTCGCGATCATGCCGTGGGATCGGATTGGCGTGGGCGAGAGCCCGTTCGTCACGGTGCTGACGCGGGTCGGGATTCCGGCCGCGGCGTCGCTGATGAACTTCGTGGTTCTCACCGCCGCGCTCTCGAGCGCGAACGCCAATCTCTATCTGATCACTCGAACGCTGTTTTCGCTGGCGCGGGGCGGATTTGTCCCCTCGAGCCTCGGCGCCCTGACCGCGAGCGGGATTCCCCGCAACGCGCTCCTCGTGTCCAGCGTGGGATTGGCGGCGGCGCTCGTGGTCAGGGTCATGTGGCCGGATTCAGCCTACGTGTGGTTCTTCGGTATCGCGCTGTTCGGCGCGCTGTTCGTGTGGTTGATGATCTTCGTCACGCACCTCGCCTACCGGCGCAGCTTCGCGAGGTCCGGATCCCGGCCGCCACTCGCCGCGTCACTGGGACGCGCGGCGTCAATTGCGGGCGCGCTCGCGATCGCGGCCGTTCTCGTCACCACGTGGTGGGTGCCCGGCCTTCAGAGCACGCTCATCGCGGGCGGCCCCTGGCTCGCGGTTCTCGGCGTGGGCTACCTGCTGTCCGGGCAGCCATCGTCCGCCTAACCGCCTCCGCCAAGGCTACGGCGAGTCTCGCCGAAGCGCTTCGCGCGAAGGCGGAAGCCACACTTGTGACTACGGGGTGAGTTCTTAGCTGAGAGCTGACAGCTGAGAGCTGATAGCTTCTGTCTTACTTGAAGATGCTCTTCGCGATCATCGCGTGCACCCCTTTGGTGCCGTCGACGATTTGCGTCACGTGTAGGTCGGCCGCCAGCGAGCACAGCACGTACGCATCCTCCCGCGAGAGGCCCTTCTCCGTCGTCAGATAGTCGATCATCTCCCGCGTGGCCATCCTGGCCGCTTCGTCCAGATCCGGATGAAGCCCCATCGTGATGTAGTGCGTGGGCGTCTCGGCTCGCGGCCAGCGCAGCCGCCGGCCTTTCCTCACGGTGAGCTGCACGGTGCCGCGAAGCGACGTCTCGAGCGCCGTGAGACTCACCTCGCCGTCTCCCTGCAGCGCGTGACCGTCGCCCATCGACACGAGCGCACCCGCCACGTGCACCGGCAGGTACAGGGTCGATCCGGCGGTCAGCTCCTTGTTGTCCAGATTCCCGGTGTGAGGCCCCGGCGGGCCGCTCGACACCCGTCCGAGGATCGACGGCGGGGCGACGCCGATCGATCCGAAAAACGGCGCCAACCGCAGCGTGACGCCGGGCGTGAACTCCGCGGTGCCGGCGGGCACGTTGAACCGCACGAGGCGGAATCTGGCGTAGGGGAACTCGTCGGGTAGCGTGCCGCTTTCTGGAACGAAGCCGCCGGCGCCGTACGGATGCAGGTACTCGAATCCGAGGATCCGGACCTCGAGGACGTCGCCAGGCTCCGCGCCGTCGACAGAGATCGGGCCCGTGAGCGGGTGCAGACCCGGTCCCCGGTCCGTAACGGCACGCTCGACCACCTTCAGGGGTTCCGGGATTTCCTCATCCGGAACGCCCGCCAGCCGAAGCCGCTCAATTCCTCTGGCAATCATCGTTTCGACCCGCACGCTGTCGCCCGAAGCAACCTTCAACACGGGCTTGACGCGGGCGTCGTAGTAGCCCCAGTGCACGTTCGCCGGGACGAGTTTCAGGTCGTGCGTCTGGGGTTGTTTCTGCGCAAGCGCGCTCGTGATCCGAAGAGGGCTACCACTTGCCATCGTGACGACCACGATCATCAGAACCAATCTGGGTTTCATCAGCATCGCCTTTCGCTAGTCGTCAGTCGATGGTCATGAGCGCGACCAGCGACTATCGACCAACGACTCTCGACTAGCGTCCTCCGCTGTCGTAATACCGCAACAGATCCGTCGACACCGGTTCCGCGCCGAGCTGCCGCACCATGGTCGTCACCTGCCCGCGGTGGTACGTCGAGTGATTCACGACGTGCGACAGCTGCTGCCAGAGCGGGTACTTGAAGGGCTGCCCCTTGAAGTTGATGTACGGGATCTCCGTGTCGAGCGCCTCCTCTGTCAGGGTCCGCAGGTAGGCGGCCTGATCGCGCTCGATTTCGATCCAGCGCGTCTTCACGGCGTCGAGCGTCGGGAAGTCCCATGCCGATGGCAGCGCTTTGGGAGAGCTTCCCCGCCAGCGCTGCAGCCAGACCCACTCGGCTCCACTGATGTGGACGAGCGTATCGCGGACCGATGGAAAGCTGCTGCCGAGATCCTTGAGCAAGGCCTCGGATGAGAGACGGCTAGCCGCGTCGAGCACGCGGCCGTTCGCCCAAGTGTTGTAGCGATAGAGCTCGAGGATGCGTTGAAGGTGCATGTTCGGCCTCCCTGCTCGACACTGAGGCTGTAAGCTGTAACGGGCGGACCCCCACGGGACACTCCGGCGGCTGATCACCCGATCGCCAGCGCGGAGTCTCCCACCACCACGCTCTCGCCGCCGACGCGCACGCGCGCAATCTCGCCGTTCTTCACGTCGATCGCAAGGGAGATCCGGCTGGGCCTCTGGATCTTGACGCCTTGCGCGTTGACGATCCTCGCTGCCTGCTGCGCCGAGACGATCCCGTGGCGCACGAGGTAGCAGCCGAGCGGTCCCGCCGCCGACCCGGTTGCGGGATCTTCGCGCGCCGCGCTGAGCAGCCGGCTGTAGGTCGTCGCATCGTCGGAGGCCTTCTCGGCCGAGAACACGTAGACACCGCGGCGCTGCATGCCTTGCTTTTCGAAGACGGCGGCAATGGCGCGTTGATCGAGCGCGGCGCGGTCGACCGCCTGGCGAGTGGTCAGAGGCACGATCAAGAAAGTGCCGCCCGCCGACACCTCCTGAGGCTGCAGTTTCGTGCTCGTGATGTCGGCGGCGTCAACGCCGATGGCCGACGCCACCGCCGCCGCGTCGTCGATCGACTTGCCGAAGGTGGGGAGCGGCGTGGTCATCCACGCAAACGCCAGACGTCCGTTCTGCCAGTCGAGGTCGATCGGCGTCGGGCCCGCGCCAAGGCCAAACACCGCCCGGGCCTGCCTCGGCTTGATCCGCCCGATGTGCGCGAGTCCGAACGCCGTCCCGATCGTCGGATGGCCAGCGAACGCCATCTCCGTGGCCGGGGTGAAGATTCGTACCCGCACGTCGGTCTTCGGATCTTCCGGTGGAAAGACAAACGTGACTTCGGAGAACGCCATCTCGCGCGCGATCGCCTGCATGAGGTCCGGCGTCAGGCCCGCCGGCTCGAGGAACACCGCGAGCTGATTGCCGGTCAGCGGCCGGTTCGTAAAGACGTCCAGGTGCAGGTAGCGATACCTCTTCGCGGATCCCGCGCCGCCCTGCTCGCGTTTCATGACGATCGAGCCGGGCACGCCGGCCATCGCCAGGCCGGCCATCGCCTGCTTTCCCCAGTCACGCCGTGTGATTCGAGACATGCGCTCCTCCGGTTGCAGCATACTCTACCGTCAACCGAACCTCGGTGCAGGTGGGCTAGCCCGTTATGCGGCTCGCGACGAGAATTCTGTACCCGTTCGCGGTAGCGGAGCCGCATAACGGGCTTAGGCGCGCACAGCGCGCCTGCGAGGGAGCGGCGCGGGGCGTAGGGGCCCCCGCAAGCGACCGAGCCGGGGTCCGGGGCAGAGCCCCGGTCTAGTTCGGTATGTTCCTCACGAACTGGACGGTCGGGACTGACGCGGCGGAGCCTCACGCTTGTCCACAGTTCGCTCGGGACACACCGAACCAGCCCACTTCCGTGCAGGCCCCGCGAGCGCAAGGCCTGGCGGGGTGCAGGGGTCCCGCCATTCAGACAAGGAGAAGACATGAACGCACAGTGGCATGTGGGCCTGAGCGCAGGTTACGAGATTTGCGTCCGGGCGGATGAAGCGGCGGTGCGGGAAGGCTGTCTGACGCTCTTCCGGCGTGTCTCACGCGGCCCGGCGCGCGTCGTCATGTCGCTCAAGGCCGGCGAGTGGACGAGCCTGGTCGGCGAGGTTTTCGACAACCACACGATGAACGCAGCGTGAACATCACCTCTACTTGACCCACCCGGTATCCTGCCACTGGTGTCCCTGAGGCTGTGAACACTGCCGAGCGACGACCCCCGGACACCCCAAACGGCTGAGCAACGTGACGCCGACATGATCCATCGACTATCGCTCGTCATTGTTTGTGCTGTGGCGCAGCTTGCAGCCCAATCGACCGCGCAACCTCCTCCCGCGCCGCCTCCGGCTATCTACCTGCTCAAAGCCGCGCGGGTATTCGACGGGGTCTCGGCCCAGACGCGCGAAGGCTGGATCGTTCGGGTGCGCGGCGACAAGATTGACGCCGTGGGTCCGGCGGCCGAGGTGACGGCGCCGCCCGAGGCCAAGACGATCGACCTCGGCGCCGCCACCCTCATGCCGGGCCTCATCGAGGCGCACTCGCACGTCCTGCTCCATCCTTATAGTGAGACGCCGTGGAACGATCAGGTGGCGCACGAAGCGCTCGGCCTTCGGGTGGCCCGCGCCACGAACCATCTGCGCAGCACCTTGATGTCCGGGTACACGACGATTCGGGATCTCGGCACGGAAGGGGCCGCCTACGCCGACGTCGGCCTGAAGCAGGCGGTCGATCAGGGGATCATCCCCGGTCCGCGGATGCTCGTCGCCACGCGCGCGATCGTCGCGACGGGGAGCTACGGTCCGAAAGGCTACGTGCCGGAGTGGCGCGTCCCGCAGGGCGCGGAGGAGGCTGATGGCGTCGATGCACTCATCCGCGTCGTTCGGGATCAGATGGGCCGCGGGGCCGATTGGATCAAGGTCTACGCCGACTACCGCTCCGGGCCGAACGGCGAGACGCTGCCGACGTTCTCGCTCGAGGAGCTCAAGCTCATCGTCGAGACCGCGAAGAGCAGCGGCCGGCCCGTGGCCGCGCATGCCAGCACGCCCGAGGGGATGCGGCGCGCGATCCTGGCGGGCGTGGAGACCATCGAGCACGGGAACGGCGGGACGCCCGAGATCTTCAAGCTGATGAAAGAGCACAACGTCGCGCTCTGCCCCACCATGTCGGTCGGGAGCGGTGAGCGAAAGGTCGCCTCATTCAAGGTGGCGCTCGACACCGGCGTCACGATCGCGAGCGGAAGCGACGTCGGCGTCTTCGCGCACGGCGACAGCGTCCGCGAGCTCGAGGCGATGGTGAAGGGCGGCATGTCGCCCCTCGACGCCCTGCGATCGGCGACCTCGATCGACGCGAAGGTGCTGCACATGGAAGCTCAGGTGGGACAGGTCAAGGCAGGTCTGCTGGCCGACCTGATCGCGGTCGACGGCGACCCGACGCGCGACATCTCCGCCGCCCGGCGCGTCCGGTTCGTGATGAAGGGAGGGATGGTGTACAAAAACTAGCATTTGAAGATTTGGTGATTGGGGATTTGATGATTGATTGCGGGATTGATCGATTGGCAAATTGACCATTAAATTGTCAATTACCCAATTTACCAATCACCCAATCAATCACCAAATTTCAAATCACCAGATTTTCAAATGCTCTATCATTTGTCCCGTCTCTTATACCCAGGACCTCTGAGCGCCCGCCCCGGCCGCTCCGCCGTCAGCTTCCCGTCGCTTACGACGACCTTCCCATTCACCACCACGTACTTCACGCCGACCGAGTAGTGATTCGGATTCTCGAACGTCGAGACATCGTGAATCGTCGCGGGATCGAAGACGGTGATGTCGGCCGCCAGACCCGGCCGCAGGATGCCCCGATCGTTCAGGTGCACGCGCGCCGCGGGGCGCGAGGTCATCTTCCGGATGGCCTCTTCCAGCGGCAGCAGGCGCTCCTCCCGGACGTACTTGCCGAGGATGCGCGGGAACGATCCCCACGCTCGCGGGTGCCCCTTCGATTCGGACAGCCGCCCGTCCTCGGCCCGCGCCGGCGAATCGGTCCCGACGCTCACCAGCGGGTGCTTCAGCGCCGCCTGCACGTCGTCTTCCCGCATGATCGAGATGATGACGCTGCTCTCGCCGCGGTCGGCGATCACGAAGTCCATGACGATGTCGCGCGGGTCCTTGCCGAGCTGCTTCCCAATCTGCGTCATCGTCATGCCTTCGTACTTGCGCAGATCAGGATTGAGCACCGAAGCCAGCATCACACCGTCGCCGCCCCCCGACCCGAACCACTGGTTCTCCCAGGCCGACGGGGCCGGCTCGTCCATGTCCTTCTTGATGCGGTCACGCTGGGTGCGATCGTTCAGGCGCCCGAGCATCTTCTCCAGGCCGCCTTCTCGGACCCAGAGCGGCAGACAGGCGTCCAGGCCGTTGGACGCGCGCGTATACGGGTACTGATTCGCCGTGACGTCGAGCCCCCGCGCCCGCGCCGCTTCGAAGCGCTTCAGCACCTCGGGCATCCGCCCCCAATTCGCCTTGTATGCCGTCTTCAGGTGCCAGACCTCGGCGGGGATCTTCGCGCGTTCGGCGATCGCAAACACCTCGTCGAGCGATTCGAGGATGCGGCCGCTCTCCGATCGCTGGTGCGAGATGTAGATGCCGCCATACCGCGCGGCGACGCTCGCCAGCTCCACCAGCTCGTCGGTCGTGGCGAACCGATCGGGGACATACTGCAGCGACGAGCTGACGCCCAGCGCGCCTTGCTCCATCGCCTGCGCCACGAGGCGCTTCATCTCATCCAGCTCCTGCGGCGTCGCGCGCCGATCCTCCTTCCCGATCACATAGTTCCGGAGTCCGCCGGCGCCGACGAAGGTGCCGAGGTTGAGCGCCGGGTGCGTGCGCTCGTCCAGCCGCCGCAGGTAGTCGTCGAGTGTCCGCCAGTCGATCGTGACGCCGAAGTGCGTGGCGGACGGCTCGGCTTCCTTGATCAAGCGGTCGTTGACCGGCGCGATCGAGCTCCCCTCGCCCGTCACCTCGGTCGTCACTCCCTGCAGCACCTTGCTGGCCGCACGGTTGTCCACGAGCACGTTGAACTCGGACTGGCCGAGCATGTCGATGAACCCCGGCGAAACGACGAGATTTTGTGCGTCAATCCTGGCGCGCGCGCTCGCGTCCGACAGGCGGCCAACAGCGGCGATCCGATCGCCCACGACGCCGATGTCCGCCTGAAACCACGGCGCGCCCGTGCCGTCGACGATGCGCCCGCCGGTGATGAGAACGTCGAAACGCGGCGCGGTCTGTTGCGCCGCCATCGCGACCCCGAACGCCAGCACGAGCGCGGCGGGACGTATCAGTGATTTCACGGTTGTCGCCTTTCGGAAGCCGGGGCCAGCGCGCATTATAGCCACAACCCAAACGACCCTTCGTGCCTTCGTGAGACAACTCGTCAGGCTCGTGTCGTCGTGAAAAAGAAAAGGGAGGCTACGGCGGTCCAGAAGGGCGTCGCGCGAAACGCGTAAAGCGCGCGGGGTAGGGCCCCGCGCGCCCTTAAAAGAGGAACCGGAACCCGACCTTGAAGACCCGCGGCGCCAGGATGACCGTCGGTCGCAGGAACCGCTGATAGTTGATCGACTGTCCACCGACCATCGCCGTCCGGCGACCGGTGATCGTGTCCTGGGTTTCGGCCGCGTTCGAGTTGGCGATATTGAACGCGTCGAGGAACAGGGACAACGTGCGGGCGCCGAAGCGAACGCGCTTCTCAAGGCGCGTGTCGAAGATCCAGATGTTGTCCTCGCGGTAGGCTCCTTCCGGCTCGGCCTGGTAGTCCAGCGTGCCGGTGCTGAGGGTGACCTGGACGATCCGGTCGCGCGCGTCGCCCGACTGGTGCCGTAAGACCGGCGAGATGACGAGCCCGTACGGACCCTGCCACGTTCCGAACGTCTTCCAGGCCCAGGCCGTGATCGTCCGCTCGTTGAACCGATCCTGGTTCGGGTTCTGGGGGAAGCCGCGGTCGTGGTCCCAGTTGTAGACGACGTTCGTCGTCATCGACCACCGGTTCGACATCCGCTTGCTGAGCGTGGCATCGAAAGCACGGTCGATCTGGAACGGACCGTCGATCGTCCGCGTCTCCGTCCGGCTCGTCGGGATGGTCCCGGGAATATCCCACGCCACGATGGCCGGGCCGTCGTCGCCGTTGCCGGCAATGCCGTCGGGTCCCGGGTCAGCGAACTGACGTTCGCGCGTATAGAGCGCCCGGACTCGGTTCAGCTGGACGTTGAAACTCGTTTGTCTGGAAGATCCGGTCGCCGTTCAGGTCGTTCCAGTTGAACGTGTACGTGAGCGCCTGCAGCGGATTGACGTCGCCGCCCGCCAGTCCGGTGTTCTGGTAGAACCGACCCCAGTTTCCTTTCAGAACCGTCTTACCGTCGCCGAAGATGTCCCACGCCGCGCCCACGCGCGGTGCGAAGAGCGCTGGATACCTTTCGATGCCGCTCCGGCCCGGCACGGTGAACGTGCTGGCGTACGGGGTCGCGGGAATCGAGTATCCGTTCGGAAGCGGCCTTCCCGCGTAGAAGAAATCGCGGTAGATGCCGGGCAGAATGTCTTCTTCGGGATAGAACGACGAGTAGTAGTCCCAGCGAATGCCGAGGTTCAACGTCAGCCTCGGGCCGAGCGTCCATTGATCCGTGAGGAACGCCCCATCGTGCCAGGTGTAGTTCTCCGCGAAACGCGGGGTGTTTCGGATCTCGACGCGGAACGGCGTCGTGAAATCGCGCGCGCCGACTGCCGTGCTGTTGTAAATCACCCTCAGCGCGTCAACGAAGCCCTCGTCCTTGAAGATCTGTCCCTCTCGCTCGGTCACGAACCCGAACTTGAAGGCGTGGCTCCCGCCCATCCAGTCATCCTTGAAATACGTCGCGGTCCAGTCGGCCTGGATCCGCCGACGGTCATTGCGCCGAGCGTTGAACGCGCCGACGGTGTTGCCCGAGGCCTGATCTCGCCGGCGCATTGCGAGGTTGGCGTTCAGGGAACCGTCGGCCCCATACGGCCGGTCCGGCCAGTTGTAACCAAACGTGGCCAAGCGGGCGGTGAAGAAAAACTGCGGGCTCACAATGCTGTTCCAGTCCACATTGCCCGCATACGAGACGCTGTCCTGCTTGAAGACCGAATCGAAGTACGCCGTGGTCCCCGCGTCGCGGTGCGGCTGGAGCTTTCGGCCCAACTGCACGTAGTGCCCGATTTTGTTGTTCGGCGAGAGCTGATACGTCACCTTGTAGGTGCCGTTCTGTAGCCGCGTGAGGAACTCGAAGTCGGATGGGGCCTCGACCGGGAAGCCACTCACCGTAGTCCCGATTCGCTGATTGCGCCACGACGTGAAGTACCACAGCTTGTCTTTCATGATCGGCCCGCCCACATCGCCGTTCGGATCCATGTACTTCGTGATACGAGAGCCTTCGCCGATGCCCAATCGCCGCAACCGGTCGTCGACGTTTCGCCCCTGCAGCGACCCGTTCTCGAAGTCCATGTAGAAGTTGCCCCGGAACTGGTTGCCGCCCGACTTGATGACGGCGTTGAGCTGCACGCCGGGGGTGGTGGACGAGGCGTCGTTGCCGTCGATCCCGAGCTGGATCTCCTCGAACGAGCCGTAGTCGTAATAGAACCCCGCGGCGCCGGTCCCTTCGGTCGTGTTCACGCCATCGATCTGCGCCCGGATCTGCCCGGAGAACCCGAACGCCGAAAAGCCGGTCTGGGTGCCGGCGCGCGAGCCACCGACGTCGAAGCGGGTGACCATCATCCCGGGCGCCTCGCCGATGAGCGACCAGATGTCGCGAGCGTTCGGGATGCTTTGCATCATCTCGGTCGTGAAGTTGAACTGCGCGTTCGTGTTCTGCACGTCGACGACCGGCGACTGGCCGCTGACCGTCACGCTTTCCTGCAGGCTGGCGAGCTGGAGCTGGATGTTCACCGTCGCCGCGAAGCCGATGTTCACGATGATGCCGTCACGAACGACGGAGCTGAAGCCCTGCATCTCGTAGGTCAGCTTGTAGGTGCCGGGCGGCACCGACGGAAACCGGTACTGGCCCTGTTCATTGCTGATGGCGGTCTGCGAGCCCATCATCGCGGGGCTCGTCGCCGTGACGGTCACGCCCGGCAGCACCGCCGACGTGTTGTCGGTGATGGTGCCGTTGATGCTGCCGGTTGTCTGTGCGGACGCCGACGCCGCACAGCCCAACACGAGCGTCAGCCCGAGCAGCAGGTTCCAAGAGCGCCTCATGGTCTGTTCTCCTCCACTCAGTTCTCAGTTCACAGTTTTCAGTTCTCAGTTTTTATGGGGGCAAGTCCTCAGTTGTCAGCCTTCAGCAGCCTTGAACTGAAAACTGACAACTGAGAACCGAAAACTCTCTTAGAACGCCAACTTCATCCCAATCCGGTAGATCCGCGGCGGCAGAATCCCGGTCGGCCGCAGGAACCGCTGGTACGGCAGGCGCTCGCCGCTCGGCAGCACCGCGGTCCGAGTGCCGACGATCTGGTCCTGCCCCGTCGCCGCATTCGAGTTCATCACGTTGAACGCCGCGAAGAAGACCGACACGTCCCGTCGCTGGCCGATCGGGAAGCGCTTCTCGGCGGCCAGGTCGAAAATGGTGATGTTCGGTTCGCGATACGTCCCGGGCGCCTCCGCCTGATAGTCCAGCGTGCCGGTGCGCAGCGATACCTGGACCACACGACTCAGGGTGTCGCCGGATTGGTGCCGCAGCACCGGATTCACGACGATGCCCCACGGCGCCTGGTAGGTGCCGAACATCTTGAACGCCCACCCGGTCAGATCCAGCTCGTTGAAGCGCTCGGCGTTCGGCGTCTGCGGCGCGCCTTTCGTGTGATCCCAGTTGTAGAGAAAGCTCGCGAGAAGCGACCAGTGGTTCGACATCCGCTTGTTGATCGTGACGTCGATGTTCTTGTCCGAGCTCTCAATGGACGGAACCGTCCGCAGATCGGTACGGCTTGGTGGGATGGTGACGCCTGGAGGGAAGTCGTACGCGACGAGGGGCGGTCCATCATCTCCAGTGCCGGCGATCCCATCCGGCCCGGGATCCGCGAACGTGCGCTGGAAGCTGTACATGGAGTACAGGCGCCCCACCTGCACCGACTGCCAGTTGTTCTTCCCCTCCTTCATCACCCAGCCCGCGCGCAGCGACAAGTCGGTGATCAGCTCGCGCTCGAGGAAGACGCTGATGTCGTCGGTGTATTCCTGCTTCAGATCGGGACTGATGGTGTTGTTGGTGGCACCCGCGCTGCTGACGAACGCCCCGACCTCGTTGATCTGGAACAGCCGATCGCGGTTGAGATCGTTCCAGGCGAACGTCCATGTCAGGCCCTGCATCGGGTTGACGAAATCCTGCGGTCCCGGATTTGACCAGTACCGGCCCCAGTTCGCCTTCGCCACCGTCTTGCCGTTGCCGCGGATGTCCCACGCGAGGCCGAGGCGCGGACCGAAGGCCTTCGTGAACTTGATGATGTTGTCGCGTCCAGGAATCTTGAAACTGCTGTACGGCGTGACCGGGAGCGCGTAGCCATTCGGCAGGGGCGCGCCCGCATAGAAAAAGTCGCGGAAGCGGCTCTCCCGAATGTCCTGATCTGGGTAGTACACGTGGTAGGCGTCCCACCGGACGCCGGCGTTGAGCGTCAACCCTTGCCTCAGATTGATTTGATCTTGCACGTACGCGCCCTGGTGCTGCAGGTTGTTGATCGTCCTCCGCGGTGTGTTGAAGAGCTCTACACGCCATGGCGTCGAGAACTCGATGCCGTTGGCGCGGCTGTCGAATCGCAGCCTGACTTCGTCCAGGTACCCATCCGTGGTGATTCGCTCGGTCTCCCGTTCCGCCGTAAAGCCCATCTTGATGCCGTGATTCGACCCCAGCCAATCGTCGCGGAACAGCGTACCCGTCCAGTCGAACTGGTAGCGACGCCGATATGTCCGGTTTGCGATTGCCCCACCCCGCTGGTTGCCGGTCAGCTCATCTTGCTGGCGCGGCTGGATGTTTTGTTCGAGGCCGTCCGTCCCGTACGCGTAGTTCGGCCAGTTGTAGCCCCATGTCGACGTCCGCGCGTTGAAGAAGAACGTCGGGGTGACGATTCGATTCCATTCGGCGCTGCCGTAGGCCGAGATGCTCTCCTGCTTGAAGATGGCGTCTGAGTACGTTGTGCTCGACGCGCCGCGCGACGGCTGGAGCTTGCGGCGCATCTCGAAGAACTGCGAGAACTTGTTGTTCGGGTTGAGCTGGTAGGTCACCTTGTAGCTGACGTTTTCCAGCTTCGTGAGGAAGTCGAACTTGCCCGGCGCCTCCGCGGGGAACCCGGTGACCGTCGTGCCGCTGCGCTGATCGCGCAGGGAAACGAAATACCACAGCTTGTCCTTCCTGATCGGCCCGCCGATGCCGAGATTCGGGTCGTAGTACTTCGTCACGCGCGCGCCCTCGCCGACACCCAACCGCCGCAGCGCGTCCGTTACGTTGTTGCCCTGCATCGACTCGTGCTGGAAGTCCAGATACAGGTCTCCCCGCAACTGATTGCCGCCCGACTTCACTACCGCGTTAATCTGCACACCAGGCGTCGGCATCGACGCGTCGTTCGAGTCGGTTCCGATCGATACCTCCTCCCACGCGCCGTAGTTGAAGTACCCGGTGCCGCCCGTGTCCTCGGTCGAGTTGGCGCCGTCCACCTGCACGCGCACCTGACCGCCGCGCCCGTACGCCTGATATCCGGTCTGCGTACCGGCACGCGAGCCGCCCACGTCGAACTGGCTCATCGTCGTGCCCGGCGCGACCGCGATGAGCGCCCAGATGTCGCGGGCATTCGGCAGGCTCTTGATCATGTCCTGCGTGAAGTTCGTCTGCGTGTTGGTGTTCTGGACGTCAACGACAGGAGAGGCGCCTGTCACCGTGACCGTCTCTTGCAGCGTCGCCACCGTGAGCTGTACGTTGACCGTCGCGGCGAACCCGACGCCAACGATGATGCCCTCGCGCACGACAGTGCTGAACCCGGTCAGCTCGTACGTCAGCTTGTAGGAGCCCGGCGGGAGCGCTGGGAATCGATACTGGCCCTGCTCGTTGCTGACCGCGGTCTGGACGCCCATGATCGCGGGCCCCGACGCCGTCACCGTCACGCCGGGCAGCACTGCGTTCGTGTTGTCGCTGATGGTGCCGTTGACGCTGCCGGTCGTGGGACTCTGCGCGATTGCGGGAAGCGCAGACACGAGGACCAGCGCCAGAGCGAGTAGGCCGAGGCGCCTCATACACCCTCCTTCAACGAGCTCTCTGGATGAGGCCGATCGAAACCTAGCCCGCTCGGACGGGCCGGCCCCTCTTTATCGACCCCAAACCCCAACTCCCCTTGTGTTTGACGGGGACCTTAGTACTGCGTTTCACAATTACGGTGACGTCTCGGCCGCCGATGCATCCCGCCTCGCCGCGTTGCTCGTCGGTCACATGCGCCCGGCATGCTCCCTCCTCGCGCCTTGCGATCCGGGCGCCTCGGCGCCCGAATACGT
>JACOUA010000042.1 GCA_016178075.1 Acidobacteriota bacterium | reverse complement strand
GATCGGCCATGGAGGGTAGATGCTAACATCCAGCCAGATGCGACCACAATCGACGCGACCCGCGGCCGTGGCCGGTTCGTGGTATCCGGCGAGCCCCGCGCGCCTCGAGCGCGAGGTCGATGACTACCTGGCGCGCACGGAACGGGATCCCGGCGGGGAGGTGGTGGCCGTGATCGCCCCCCACGCGGGCCTCATGTACTCAGGTCCCGTCGCGGCATTCAGTTATCGACTGGTCAGCGGGCGGCGCTTCGACCTCGTCATCCTGGTCGGGCCGTCGCATTTCGTGGGGTTCGACGGCGTCGCCTTGCCGGAGGCGGTGCGTTTCGACTTCCCGCTCGGACCGGTGGCCGTCTCTGAACCGGACGCCGAGGCGATGATCGCGGCGTCGCCGCTTGTTCGCCGACATGCGGCCGCTCATGCGCGCGAGCACTCGCTCGAGATGCAATTGCCGTTTGTGACACGCGTGCTGCCCGACGTGCCGATTGTCCCGCTCCTCATGGGATATCAGACCCGCGAGACGGTGGAAGAGCTCGGCCGCGCGCTGGCCCAATCGCTGGCCGGCCGGCGCGTCCTTCTGGTGGCGAGCACGGATCTGTCGCATTACTTCGACGCCCGCACCGCCGCGTCGCTCGACCGCGAGGTCATCGAGCTCATCGAGCGCTTCGACCCTGAGGGGCTGCTCGCGGCGCTCGAGGACAACCCGCAGCACGCCTGTGGCGGCGGGCCCACCGTGTCGGTGATGCTGGCGGCGCGGGCGCTCGGGGCCCGCGAGGCCGCCGTGCTGCGCTACGCGGACTCCGGCGACGTGTCCGGGGACAAGTCGGCGGTCGTGGGATATCTGGCCGCCGCGTTCGGGACCTTCTCGACGAGGGCGCCGCACTCAAGCGGATCGTTGTGACGAGTCAGCGCGGCGAGCGCGAGCGACCCGCCTCCGCTCTTCGAGCTTCCGCCTTCGCTGAAGCGACGGCGGACCACCGAAGCCTTGGCGGAGGCTGGTCGGCGGGCAAGGCCGCTTGTCCGCCATAGCCTTGGCGAAGGCGGATGGCAGGCGCTGGGGCCAACGGGGATCCAGGGGTCCCCGGATCAAGTAATGAGCCGCCGCGGAGCCCGGTCGTTGTTCTCGGAAGGGCGGAGCGGCCGCCCCAGCGCAAACCAAAGAAAGATGAAACTGAGTCCCCCCGAGCGCCTCGAGCTCCTGCGAATTGCTCGGGATGCGATCGAGCGGCATCTCGTCGCCTCCGATCGAACACCCCCAGCCGCATCCCGGATGCCGCGCCTCGGTAGGGCGTTCGTCACCATCAGGACGGCCGGCGAGCTCCGGGGATGCATCGGGTCGGTCGACAGCGGCGAGCTGCTGGTCTCGGTCGTGAGCAGGTGCGCGGTACTGGCGTCGGCGGAGGATCCGCGGTTCCCCCCGCTCACAGCCGAGGAGCTCTCCCTTCTTCGAATCGAGATCTCCGTGCTGGGACCGTTCGAGCCCGTCGGGGACGTCGCCGAGATCGAAATCGGGCGCCATGGCCTCATCGTCGAGCAGGGCCTCCGGCGGGGTCTGCTCCTGCCGCAGGTCGCCACCGAGCAGGCCTGGGATCGCGAAACGTTCCTCAGACATGCCTGCCTGAAAGCCGCGCTTCACCCGGAAGCCTGGAGAAAAGGCGCGACGATCTACAAGTTCGAGGCGGAGGTGTTTGGGGAGGAGGAACCCACGTAGGGATCAGGGATCGGGGGCCGGGGGTCGGAAAAGACACGTTTCACCGATCCCCGACCCCCGATCCCCCGATCCCGACGATGATCACCCCATGAGGCTCCTCAGAATGCCCAGGTTCATCTCGTCGAGCGGATCGGCCTGCACGCGTGAGCCCCAGCGCCCTTCGGTCTTCGGCGTTTCGATCAGCATCGGCAGCGACTTGAACCGGCGATCGTTCAACAGGCGGCTGAACGGCTCCAGTCCGATGCAGCCCTTGCCGATGTGCTCGTGCCGATCGATGCGGCTCTGACACGGGCGCTTCGAGTCGTTCAGGTGAAACACCTTCAGGCGATCGATGCCGACGATGCGATCAAAGGCCCGGAAGGTGCGGCGGTATCCCCCCTCGGAGCAGATGTCAAAACCGGCAGCCAGCAGGTGGCAGGTGTCGAGACAGACGCCGACGCGTGGGGAGCCGTCGACTCTGGTGAGGATGTCGGCGAGATGTTCGAATCGGTACCCGAGCGACGTACCCTGACCCGCGGTGCCCTCGAGCAGGACGAGCGTGCGGCCGCGCCGGCGCGTCTTCAACGTGGCTGCAATCGCGCTGGCGATGAGGCGCAGGCCATCGTCTTCCGAGCCGGTGACAAATGCGCCCGGGTGGATGACGACCCCCATCAGGCCCAGGGCTTCCGCGCGATCGAGCTCCTCGCCGAACGATGCGATCGACCGATCGCGCAGCGGTGAGGCGCCGGCGGCGAGATTGATCAGATAGCTGGCGTGGGCGACGACTGGCTGAATCCCAGTTTCGTCGACTCGCCGCCGGAAGGCGACGATCTCGTCGGCCGGGAGGGGCCGCGCCCGCCACTGATTCGCTGACTTGGAAAAGATCTGGAACGCCTCACACCGGTGCAGGGCTGCGCGCTCGACGGCCAATGGCAGGCCACCAGCAATCGACACGTGCGCGCCCAGGCGAGGCAATACCCGCTCCTTGCATTGAGAATCTGGTGATTGGCAATCTGGCAATTGATCGTTCGGTTGTCGAATCGGGTAAGGGGCAATAGATTGTCAATTAAGCAATCGACCGATTGAACAATCAATTACCAGATTCTCAATCACCAAATTCTCAATTCTCCATGGCCCCCAAAGCCTCCGACAGGATGAGGCCGTCGGGACTGAGGCGGACCGTCGCGACGAAGAAATTGTTGCCGAAGAAGCGGAGGTCGGACCACCGAACCGTCACGCTGCCGTCCGGGTGAGAGAGCGTCCGCGCGGCGGGGAACCGGGAAAAGTCGAGAAACACGCGCGCGGTGGCGCTCTGGCTGGCACGGACGGTCCAATGGCTCTCCTCGGCAGGTACCCAGACGGGACCATCTGCCTGCGTCTCTCGCAAACCAGCCGCGCGTTTCAGCAGATCGACCTCGCTCAGCTCGTAGCCGGTGGGGTATCGCCGGACGATCCGCCATCTAAACGGCGAGAAGAATGTCGGGATCGCGGCGGCGTCGACGAGTTTGGCGGCGCGGGGCGACGCCGCGCGTTCTTCTCGCAGCGCCGCGGCGTTGAGCGTCGCGCGCAGTCCGTAGTTGGCGATCGTGAGAACAAGGACGACCGCCGCCACCGGCGCCCGGCGTCGCGGCCGGACCTGCGCGGCCAGCAATCCGGCGCCAAGCACGACGAGCAGGTACACATCGATGATCGGCAGCCAATCGAAGCCGTACCAGGCCTTGTTGAACGGATCCAGCAGTCGCGTGCGATAGGCCGTCGGTAAGTCCATCAGGACGTGACAGAGTGTGCCGACGAGCGCGACGGCGACCAGACGAGTCAGCGAGGTGTGCGCCGCTCGCTCCCGGCCCTGGCAGATTCTGACGAACGCGGCCGTCAGCGTCGCGAGCGCCAGCACGCCTATCGGCCCGTGCGAGGGTCCGCGGTGCTCCGCGAGGTACTGCACCGCGCCGCTCGTGAACGCCGTGACGATGTCGATGTCGGGCGCGTTCGACGACAGGAGGAGCGTCGCCGTGACGCCGGGATCCCGCCGGCCGACGCCGGCGTTGGCCAGCGTCAGGGCGAAGAGGGTGTGCGTGAGGTTGTCCATCGGCTGGGGATTCGGGACTCGGGGTTCGGGTTTCGCCTGTGCTGTTGGATGTCTGACGAATCCCGATTCCCGAATCCCGAAGCCCGAATCCCAACTAGTATACGGACCATGCTCCCCATCCATCGTCGCGCAATCCCGGCCCTCGCGCTCACCACGCTCTGGCTGTCTGGGGGTCGGCCCCTCCACGGCTGGGGATTCGAGGCGCACTACTTCATCGTCGATCGCGCCATCGACGTGCTGCCGGGGGCGATCCAGCCGTTTTTCCAGAAGCACCGCGCCTACATCGTGAATCATGCGATCGATCCTGACCTGTGGCGCAGCGTGGGATGGGAGGAAGAGCCCCCGCGCCACTTCATCAACATCGACGCCTACGGCACGTTTCCGTTCGAGGAGCTGCCGCGGGAGTACGGCGCGGCGATTCAGAAGTACGGGCCGGATGTCGTCGAGCGGACCGGCGTGCTGCCCTGGCGCGCGGCGGAAATGTACGGCCGCCTGGTCCGAGCGTTCCAGGATGTGCCGCGCGACCGGCCTATGGCCTTGGATAGCGTCAAGCTCTTCACCGCGGTGCTGGCGCACTATGTGGCGGATAGCCATGTGCCGCTCCACGCGGCGAGCAATCACGACGGTCAGCTCACGAACCAGAACGGCATCCACGCGCGGTGGGAAACGGATCTCTTCCTGCGGTACCGCGACAAGCTGAAGATCGCGCCGCCGTCGCTCACCCCCGTGAAGGCGCCGCGCGACGCGATGTTCGCGATCATCCTCGAGAGCTACAAGCTCGTGGCGCCGCTGCTCGACGCGGACAAGCAAGCGGCCGCCGGCCGCGAGATCTATGACGACGGCTACTACGAGGCGCTGTTCTCGGCGGTGAAGCCGATGCTCGAGCGACGCCTGTCGGAGTCGATTGGCGACATCGCCTCGTTCGTGGCCGGCGCTTGGGAGGCGGCGGGACGACCGCCCTTGCCGCTGGAGCTGAAGCGCGTGCCGAGCAAGATACCGCGATGAGAAGTAGGGCGGCTCAGCCTGAGCTCGGGAGCCTCAGAAACTGCCCACGATCACCACGGAGTCGTCACGAGCGGGGCTCACCCCGTAGCATGAAAATCCATCCCGCCGGATCGTGTCAACTTCTTGGCGGGGATTTTCTGAGCAGCTCACAGAGCACACAGAGAACATTAGGTTCTCTCCGTGGTCTCTGTGGGCTCCGTGGTTAAACGGGTGCTTGCAGCTCTGCGCGTTCAGCGTTTGACGGGCAACGTGACCGACTTGAGCCGCGTGCGATCGACCGGCACCTCGATCGCCGCCAGCCACTGACCCTCGCCCTGAGCGGCGTCGCGCGCGCGGAGCTGGACGTCGTAGCTTCCGGACGGTATCACGAGCAACAGGTACTTCTCGCCTCGGACGGCGCGGCCGACTTCCTCGGTACGAGCGCCCGGCCTCGCGGCGCGCGCCTCGAACCCGTCGAGATCCAGAAGGGTGCCGATCGCGGGACGGAGCTGCAGCGCGCCGTATCCGGGCTTGAAGTTGATCACCTCGAGGTGAAAGCCCGCTTCATCCGGATAGTGCATGACCACGAGCCGCTCCGCCCATTTGATGCTGACGACCTTTCCCTGACGCTCGCGGACCGCTTGCACGTCGTACAGGCCGGCGACAAGGCCGGCCAGCAGCCGGTCAGCCGGTCCCGCCGTCAAGCCGCCTTCCCTCCTGCCACTGGGAAAGATTCTCAGCGTCGTCTCGGCGCTGACTTCCTGGTCCCCGTCGAACACCCGGAACTCGCACTGAATCGGAGAATCGGCCGTCTGGACGGCCAAGGTCTGTCCCGCGAGCGTGGCGATGAAAGCGAGCGCGGCAAGCGCGAATGGCATGGAGGCCTCGGATTATAGCAGTCCGTCATGAACGTCCGACTGGAGCATTCGACCGGCGCTGGCGTCGGTGATGCAAGCGTCAGACCGGCGAGAGATGGGTCGGAGCGGCTGTGCTATCGTTCAGTTGATGGAGGTGTTTCTCATTCCCGTGGGGCATGGCCGGCACGAGCTCTACTGTGAAGAGAGGGACGAGGGTGAAGGCGATCGTGCACCCGTGAGCCGGCTCGAGCGGCTGCGCGTCCGGCTGCGCGAGATGATTGCAGACGCCGAAGCTCGATCGCCGGGCGAGAACGTCGCGGACGTAGATCGCGCCGATCGTGGGTGGCTGCAGCGCGGTCGCGAACGTGTGTTGCGCTGGGTGGCCGAGCGCATCGCCGAGCAGCGGCTGCTCTGGCACCTGCGGCGTCAGCGTACCGCGACGCTCGTGTATCCGGAGGACATGAAGGACGCGGATGCCCTGCGGATGCTTCGCCGGGGCCTCGAGCGCGATCTCGCGAGCCACCGCCGGTGGCTGGTGTTCGACTCGCTGGTCCTGATCGTCTCGCTGCTGCTGGTGCTGCTGCCCGGTCCGAACGTCCTGGCGTACTACTTCTTGTTTCGAGTCGTGGGCCATTACCTGTCGATGCGCGGCGCCCGGCAGGGCCTGCAGCAGGTGAGCTGGGAGGCGCGCCCGAGCTCGGCGTTGAAGGAGCTCCGCCGCGCCGCGACGCTGGATCCGCCGGCCCGCGACGAGCAGGTGCAGCACGTGGCGTCCCAGCTTCAGCTGCAACACCTCGTGCGGTTCTTCGAGCGCACGGCGGTGACATGAAACTCAAAGACCTCGCCGCACGTCTGGACTGCCGGCTCGACGGGGACGGCGATCTGGACATCTCTCGCGTGTCGGGCATCGAACAGGCCGGCGCCGGTGACCTCACGTTCGTCGCCAACACCCGGTATCTCGGCGTCCTGCGGACGACGAAGGCGACGGCCGTCATCCTCGGTCACGACGCGCCCGCCCCGCCGTGCGCCGCGCTTCGAACCGATCAGCCCTATCTCGCGTTTGCCAGGGCGGTGGCGCTCTTCGCCGACAGCAGCCGTCCATCGCCCGGCGTCGACCCGCACGCGTCGATCGCGGCCGATGTGGTCCTGGGCGACGCGGTGTCGATTGCGCCGTTCGTGTCGATCGGCGCCGGCGCGCGCATCGGCGCGCGCACGATTCTCGCCTCGCACGTCTCGATCGGTCCCGGCGCGTCCATCGGCGAGGACTGCGTGTTGCATGCGCACGCGTCCATCCGCGAGCGGTGCGTGCTCGGCCGCCGCGTCATCGTCCAGAACGGCGCCGTCGTCGGCAGCGACGGGTTCGGCTTCGTGCCGCTCACGGACGGAACCTATGAGAAGATTCCGCAGCCGGCGATCGTCGTAATCGAAGACGATGTGGAGATCGGGGCCAACACGACGATCGATCGACCCGCGGTGGGCGAGACCCGGATCGGCGCCGGCACGAAGATCGACAACCTCGTCCAGATCGCGCACGGCGTGAGCGTCGGTCGCAACGTGATGCTGGCGGCCCAGGTCGGAATCGCCGGCAGCAGCACCGTCGAGGACCGCGTGATCCTGGCGGGGCAGGTGGGCGTCGCGGGACATTTGACGATCGGTCAGGGCACGCGGGCCACGGCGCAGACCGGCATCCCGAATTCCCTCGATCCCGGATCGTTCGTGTCAGGCTATCCCGCCGTCGACAACCGCGAGTGGCTCAAGTCGTCGGCGGTCGTTCGGAAGCTTCCCGAACTCAAGAAGCGGATCGCGGAGCTCGAGGAGCGAGTCGCGAGCCTCGAAGCGCACTTGGCATCTGTCGCTTCACCCGATGAGAGGCGTGGATCGCGCGAGTGACGGCTGCTAGGCGCACGCTCGGCTGGGCCGCGGCGGCGGCGCTCTGGTGTCTGGCGGTTCCTTGCGCCGCGCAGATCGTGGGCGATGCGCCGCCCGCGCCTGTGCCGCCTCCCACGACGGCCACCCTCGATTTCCTCACGCGCTATCAGTTCCACCTGAACGCGGAAAGCATCCTCGTCCACGATCACCGGTTCAGCTGGGACGCGGACTTTGGCGGAGAGATCGACCTGCTGCAGTACGAGAACGGTCGCCTCACCTTCGTCGGCAACTACGAGGTCATCCTGGGCAAGGAGCTGCGTCGCTTCGATGCCGAGCAGGGCAACTACGTGCTGGCCGGTTCGCTGTCCCGGCAGACGCGGTATGGCGAGTTGGCCGGCTTCCTGCAACACGTGTCGCGCCATCTCAGCGATCGGCCGAAGCTGTTCGGCGTTGACTGGAACCTGCTTGGAGCGCGGTGGATCGATGTGACGGATCTCGGGCCGGATCGGCGGCTGCATCTCGAGAGCCACGCGATGCTCGGGCGCACCGTGACCCGCAGCTACGTCGACTACACCTGGATGCTGGCGGCCGGCGGCACGCTCAGGCGGCCGATCACCGATCGGGTCGGCAGCTTCGGATCCCTGGATCTGACGTTGGTCGGCACCGCCGATCCCAATCCCAATCGCGGGGTGCTGAAGGGATCGAGCCTCGAAGGGGGCGTCCGCCTCCGCGGCCGCGCCGCCTCGGTCGAGATCTTCGCCCGACTCGAGCATCGCATCGACGCGGAGATGCTCGAACGCGTCTCGCGAAGCTGGCTCCTGCTCGGGTTTCGCTTCCTCAGTCCGTAACGTGGGATAATCGTCGCACTATGGGCCATCCGCGCGGATCGTGCCTCCCGCTGGCGCTTGCCTTCACGGTGGTGCTGACGTTGACGAACCTCTCGGCCGCGGTTCGGCCGCCGCGGCTCGACTATCAGATCACGAAGTTGCCGAATGGGCTCACGGTCGTCCTGTCCGAGGATCATTCGACGCCCATCGTGCACCTCGAGCTGTGGTACCACGTCGGCTCGAAGGACGAGCGTCCGGGACGTACCGGGTTCGCGCACCTCTTCGAGCACATGATGTTCAAGGGCTCGAAGAACGTCGACTCGGAGGCCCACACGTCGTATATCTCGAGCGTCGGCGGCCAGAGCAACGCCTACACGACCGACGATATGACCGTGTTCTGGGAGACGGCGCCGGCGCAGTATCTGCCGCTCATGCTCTGGCTGGAGGCCGATCGGATGGCCTCGCTCAAGATCAACAAGGAGACGTTCGAGCGGGAGCGGGAGGTCGTCAAGGAAGAGCGGCGGATGCGCGTCGAGAATCAGCCCTTCGGGCGCCTGCAGGAGATCATCTACGACCAGGCCTTCACGGTGCATCCGTACAAGCACCCGACGATCGGCAGCATGGCCGATCTCGAGGCCGCCTCGATCGAGGACGTGCGCGCGTTCTACGGCGCGTACTACGTGCCCGAGAACGCGACGCTGGCGCTCGTGGGCGACTTCGACTCGACGCAGGCGCTGCAGCTCGTCGATCGGTATCTGGGTCGCGTGCCGAAGGCCGAGCGCCCGGTGCCGCGGGACATTCCGAAAGAGCCGTCCCAGACGAAAGAGCGCCGGGTCACACTCGAGGAGAACTGGCCGCTCCCGGCGGTCATCGTGGCGCACCACATCACGTTTGACGGCCATCCGGATTCGTATCCGCTGCACATCGCGTCCAAAATCCTCTCCGACGGCCAGAGCTCCCGCATCTACAAGTCGCTGGTCTACGACAAGCAGATTGCGCTCGCGGCGTTTGGCGGCGGCAACATCGTCGAGCACCCGAACCTGTTCTTCGCCGTCGCGATCGTGCAGCCGGGCCACACGCCCGAGGAAGCGGCGAATGCCCTCATCGCCGAGCTCGAGCGTTTCAAGGCCGAGCCGGTGACCGAGCACGAGCTCGAGCGCGCCAAGAACCAGTTCGCGCGCGACTACATCACCTCCCGCGAGAGCAACCGGCAGAAGAGCCAGCACCTCGCCCACGCGGTCGTGATTCACAACGACATCAAGACGGCCGACGGCGAGTTCGACATCTTCATGGGCATCACGCGGGCCGACGTCCAGCGCGTCGCCAAGACCTATTTCACCGAGCAGAACCGGCTCGTCCTGACGGTGCTGCCCCGGGGGTACAAGAGGGGCAACGTCCAATGAGCCGAATCGCGCGGGCTTGTGTGATGCGCGGCGTGCTCCCCATCGCGCTGGCGGTTTGGGGTTCGCCGGCGTTTGCGCAAACGCGCAACTGGCCGTCCGAATCACCGCCGCGTCCCCTCGCGGCGCGTGACGTGAAGTTTCCGCCCTACGAGATTCGGACGCTGGCCAACGGGCTGCAGGTGATCGCGGTCGAGCATCACGAGCAGCCGGCGGTCAGCATGCGGATGCTCGTGCGGGTCGGGTCCGCGCAGGAGCCGCCAGGCCGAAGCGGCCTCGCGAGCATGCTCGCCTCGTTGTTGGATCAGGGCACGGTCAAGCGCAGCGCCCAGCAGATCGCCGACACCATCGATTTCATCGGCGGCGAGCTCAGCACGGGTGCCGGCAGCGACCTGACCTTTGTCCATGTCCTCGTGATGAAGGACAGCTTCGACCTGGGGCTGGGCCTGCTGTCCGAGATCGCGCGCGCGCCGGCCTTCGCGCAGGAGGAGCTCGAACGCCAGCGCCAGCAGGTCCGATCGGCCCTGAAGGTCAGCTACGAGGATCCCGACTACGTCGCCAATGTGGTCTTTGATCGTCTCGTCTACGGTTTCCATCCGTACGGGTTACCGAACAGCGGCACGCCGGAGTCCGTGGAGAAGATCACCCGCGACGATCTGGCGGGCTTCCATCGCGCGTATTTCGCGCCGAACAACGCGATTCTCGCCATCGTCGGCGATATCGCTCCGAAGGACGCCTTTACGGCGGCGGAGAAGATCTTCGGTGACTGGCCGCGGAAGGAGATCACACCCGTCTCGATCAGCGAACCTCCTCCTCCGACGCGCCGCGTCGTGATCGTCGACAAGCCGGACGCGGTGCAGACGGAAGTGCGGATCGGTCACCTCGGGCTGCCGCGCAAGCATCCCGACTACATGGCGCTCAATCTCACGATGAAGATCCTGGGCGGTGAGGGCGCCAACCGGCTGCATCGCGTGTTGCGGTCCGAGCGGGGCCTGACCTATGGGGCGTCGGCCGACTTCGAAACATTCAAGCTGAGCGGGAACTTCAAGGCCGAGACCGATACGCGATCCGAGGCGACGCCCGAAGTCCTCCGCCTGATGGTGGAGGAGTTCGGCAAGATGCAGCGTGAGCCGGCATTCGAAAGCGAGCTGGCCGATGCCAAGGCGTATCTCAGCGGCAGCTTCCCCCTCACGATCGAAACGCCCGATGCCATCGCCACGCAGGTCCTGAACGCGATCTTCTACGAGCTGCCGCTCAAAGACCTCGAGACGTTCCGCGATCGGGTGAACGCCGTGAGGGTGGACGACATCTCACGGGTCGCGAGGGCGTTCCTGAAGCCGGACCGGCTCTCGGTCGTTCTCGTCGGAAACGCTTCTGCGTTCGCGTCCAAGCTGGCAGGCGTCGGATTCGGGAAGTTCGAAACCGTGTCGCTCCGGGATCTCGACCTGACCACGACGGATTTCAAGCGGGGCAAAGCCAACGGGGGTGGGACGGATTCCGACGTCCGCTACGAGCTGACGTGGGCTGCGCAGGCGCGGTCGCGAGCCCAGAAGCGTCCGTCGGCGGCGCCGCCGACCGCTGAGGACCTGTCTCGAGGCAAAGCCCTCGTCGAGCGGGCCGCCAAAGCCAAGGGCGGTCTCGAGAAGCTCAAGGGCGTCCGCACGCTGACCGCCACGGCCACCACCAGGCTGATGACGCCGCAGGGCCCTGTCGAGGCCGAGACCCGAACGCTGATTGCCTACCCTGATCGTTTTCGCATCGAGGCCAAGCTGCCGCAGGGGGAAATCGTGGAGACGTTCGCCGGGGGCGAGGCCTGGATCAAGGATCCGACGGGCGTGCACGATGCGCCGCCGCCGATGCGGGACGAGTTTCACGCGAGCGCGCAGCGGGACCTGATTCTGCTGCTCATCGAAGCGGCGGCCGGCAAGCTGCAGGCGCGCGCCAGGCCGGCGACCGGAGCGGACGAGCGGGATCTCGAGGCGCTCGAGCTCTCGAGGGGTGAAAGCGACCGCGGCCCGGTCACGCTGTTTCTGGACAAGGCCACCGGCCTGATCGTCAAGGTGACGTATGTGGCCGACACACCCGTCGGCCCGCAGCGCACCGAGGAGCTGTTGTCGGATTACCGCATGGTCGACGGCGTGCAGGTCGCCTACAAGGCGATCATGCGCCGCGGCGATCAGACCATCCTCGAGCGAGCGGTGAGCGAGCTCAAGCTCAATGTGGCGCTCGACGACACCTTGTTCAAAAAACCCTGAATCCACCAATCCTCGATCAGGAATCGCCAATCAATTCAGCACTCCGCAATCCCCAATCGGCAATTCTTCATGGCGTCGATCCTTCTTTCCTGCGGTGAGCCGTCAGGAGACCTGTACGCGGCGGCGCTCCTCGACGAGCTCGGCCGCCTCGACCCGACAACACGCGCCTGGGGCTTTGGCGGAGAGCGTCTCGAACGGGCCGGCTGCGAGCTCGCCGGGCATTACGAGGGGCTGACGGTCACGGGGCTGAGCGAAGCTCTGCGGGTCCTTCCGCGATCGCTCGAGGTGTATCGGACGCTCGTCGCGCGCGCGGATCGCGCGCGGCCCGACCTCCTCGTGGCGATTGATTTTCCCGATTTCAATTTCAGACTGGCGCGCGCGATGAAACGGCGCGGCGTGCCCGTCGTGTACTACGTGAGTCCGCAGGTGTGGGCCTGGCGGCGCGGCCGCCTGAAGACGATGAAGGCGGTCGCCGATCGGGTTCTGGTGATCTTCCCGTTCGAGGAGACGCTCTATCGAGAAGCCGGCATCCCGGTGGAGTTCGTCGGGCATCCGCTGCTGGATCTCGCGCGCGCGGCCGAGCCGCGCGACCGGTTTCTCGCCTCGCTCGGGCTCGCCGCCAGTGCCCCGACCATCGCGCTGCTGCCCGGGAGCCGTCCCAACGAAGTGCGGCGGATCCTGCCGGACCTCATCCGCGCGGTCCCGCTGATTCGTTGTCACGTGCCGTCGGCGCAGGTTGTCATCGCGCGAGCGCCCAGTCTGGCCGGGGAGCTGTTCGAGGGCGCGGCGAGCGGTGTTTCGGGGCTCGCGGTCGTCGAGGGGCGCACCGATGACGTGCTGGCCGCCTCGGACCTGGTACTGACGGCGTCGGGAACCGCGACCGTCCAGTCGGCGATTCACGGTGTGCCGATGGTCGTGGTGTACCGGCTGTCCTCGCTGACCTTTCGAATCGGCAAGCCGTTCGTGCACGTCACGACCTATGCGATGGTCAATCTCGTGGCGGGGCGGCGCGTCGTGGCGGAGCTCATTCAGCGTGACTTCACGCCTGAAGCGGTCGCCGCCGAGGCGGTGGGTCTTCTGACGGATCGAGGCCGTGCGGATCGAATGCGCGCGGAGCTTCACGCCGTTCGAGAGAAGCTCGGAACAGCTGGCGCGAGCGCCCGCGCGGCCGAAGCCGTGCTGAGGGTGATTCGGCGCTCGTAGTGTCGGGCTGCGCCGCGAAGCGGCGCGGCAAGCCCGAAACCGGGGTCCCCAACGCGGCACCCGCGTTGGGGTGGCAACGGCGTCGCGCGAAGCGCGTGTGCGCGAGGGGGTGGGGCGCACACTAAAGAAGGCCGGCCCCTACAGCTGCTCGGAGGAATCGCATGCGACGGTGTGTCTGGCTTGTTGCTGTTGCCCTCTTCGTCGTGATCGGCGCCGGCGTGCGCCGCGCGGGCGCCACGATGGTGGTTCCCGCCTCGCTCGACGAGCTGGCGGCGGGAGCGGTCGCTATCTTTCACGGACGCGTCGCCGACGTGCAGCCACGCTGGGAGCCGGGGCGTCGGCGGATCGAGAGCTTCGTCGCGATCGAAGTGGTGGACTACCTCAAAGGCAACCTCGGACCGCTCGTCGTCATTCGGGTGCCGGGCGGCGAGCTCGGCCCGTATCGGAGCATCGTCGTGGGCGCCCCAACCTTGACGCCAGGCGACGAGGTCATTCTCTTCGTTGGCGCCAACGGGCCTTCCTATCCATACGTGCTCGGACTCGATCAGGGCGTCTTCAGAGTGGTGAGAACGAACGCGCGGCAGCCGTCGATGGTCCTGCCGCCGCCGGTCGCCAGCCGGACCAACGCGCCCGGGCGGGTGGTTCGCGGGGATCCGCAACGCCGGCCGCCGACCTTGGAAGCGTTCGTCTCGCAGGTTCGGGCGTTGGTCGAGCAGGTCGCAGGGGGCGCTCGAGCCGTTGGAGCGTCCCGGTGATCGCCCGGAAAACGCTCCGCGGATTGGCTGCGTGGCTGGCGCTTGCCTATACGGTCGGCGTTGTGTCGCCGGTCGAGGGGTACTTGAAGTTCGGAACGCGGATTGGCGACCGTATCGTCTCGCTCAGATGGAATCGCATCCCAGTCCGGTATGTCGTCGGCGATCTAGGCGTGGTGGGAGTCTCGGCCGACCAGCTCCAGGGCGCGGTCGATCGTGCGTTCCGAACGTGGGAGGCCCTCGAGACCTCCGACATCCGCTTCGAGTTCGCCGGTGTTACGAGCGCCGCGGCGGTTCAGGGGGACGGCGTGTCGACGCTGGGGTTCACGAATCGCCCCGATCTCGATCGCGTGCTCGGCCAGACGAGTTTTTTCATCGACACCCGATCTGGCGAGATCCTCGAGGCGGACATCTTCTTCAACTCTGCGTTTCAGTGGTCGGTCGCGCCGGGCGGGGAGCCGGATCGCTTCGATCTCGAATCGGTGGCGCTACACGAGATTGGACACCTGCTCGGTCTCGGCCACTCCGCCATCGGCGAGACTGAGCTCCGTCCCGAAGGCGGACGCCGCGTGCTCGCGGCCGGCGCGGTCATGTTTCCGATTGCCTTCACGGCCGGAAACATCTCAGCTCGCGAGCTCAAGCCCGACGACATGGCGGGCGCGTCGGACCTGTATCCCAACGGTGCGCTTCGCGGGCGCACCGGCTCGATGAGCGGACGAGTGACGAAGAACGGGGGTGCCGTCTTCGGCGCGCACGTCATCGCGTTCAATCTTCAGACGGCGGCGCTGGTGGCCGGCTTCTCGGTCGAGTCCGACGGCGGTTTCACGGTCGGCTCGCTCGATCCGGGGGTCTACATCGTCCGGGTCGAACCGATCGATGACGCGAGCGTGGAGAGCTTTTTCAGCGACGCCGCGCGTGTCGACGTGGATTTCCTCGTTTCGTACTACGAACGTCTCGTCATCGTGCCGGGCGGTGGCGGCACCGATCGCCTGGAAGTCAAGGTGACGGGGAAATGAACGGACGGCTGGCTCTCGTCGCGTCGTGGTTGATCGTGTGCCTGGCCGCCGGCCGCTCAGCTCAAGCGCAGGGCGCGGGAGCCCCGGCACCGGCGAGAGTCGAGGTCAGCGCGTCTTTCGGAGTAGACGGCGGAACGAAGTTCGGTGATCGGGACGCCACGCTGACCGCGAACGGCGCCGGCCGCACAGCCGACTCGTTCGTGCTGTTTCACACGAGCACCCAGATGCGGCGGGCCGGCGTGGTGAGCGGCCGACTGGCCATCGCGCTCGGCCGTGGCCTTGCGGTCGAGGGCGCGATGTCCCTCAACCGGCCGTCGGTTGTGACGACGGTACAATCCGACGTCGAGAGATCCGGCACGACGTTCATGCTCGACCAGCGCCTCTCTCGATACTCGTTCGAGGGCAGCGTGCTCCTCCATCTGCGGGCTCTGCGTTTTGCTGGCGGTCGAGGGCTGCCCTTCGTCGACGCGGGCGGGGCCTATCTGCGCGACGTGGACGATGGCCACGCGCTCATCGAGAGCGGCCGATCGTTCCATGCGGGCGCCGGCGTCAAGTACTATTTCCTCGCGCGGCGCGATCGGTTCCTGAAAGCGGCAGGGCTCCGTGTCCAGGGACGGATGGAGATGATCAGCCGCGGGTTCAATCCTGCCGGCAAGGCGCGGCGCCGCGGTGGTGGGGCGGCTGGCGTGTTCTTCGGCTTCTAGTGTTGCATGAACGGACGTCGCGGTCGTCCCGCGCCTCGAGCCATGGGGCGAGGCGCGCGTGCGGCAGCGCATCGACGAGTTGCTGGATCTCGTCGGCCTGGCGCCGGCGGTGTTCGGATCGGGGCGCCCGCACGAGCTGTCCGGCGGCCAGCGGTCGCGGGTCCAGGATATCGCGCTCATCTGTCAGGCGCTCGCCATGTGGTCGACGGCCGCCACCGGCCGGTGCAGGCGGTGGCGGCTGAGTTCCTGAGTCGGCTCGAACCTGGTAAATAATGTGTAGAGCCAGTTTTCAGTTATCAGTCATCAGTTCTCAATAAAAGCTCTTACTGAAAGCTGACCGCTGAAAACTGAGAACTGCTGTCAAGGGCTTATATGCCACCGCTCGATTCGCTCCACACGAAGACTTCGATCAAGGTTGGAACCGAGTCGGTCGACATCTTCAGTCTGAAAGCCCTCGAGGCGGAATTCCCGACCGCTGCGCGACTGCCGTATTCGCTCAAGATCCTGCTCGAGAACCTGCTGCGGCGCGAAGACGGCCGACACGTCACGGCCGACGACCTCCGGGCGCTCGCGGGCTGGAACGCGGCGGCACCGACGCAGAAGGAAATCGCCTTCATGCCGGCGCGCGTGCTCCTGCAGGATTTCACCGGGGTGCCGGCGGTCGTCGATCTCGCGGCGATGCGCGACGGCATGGTGCGGCTCGGCGGCGACCCGGCGCGCGTGAACCCGCTCCAGCCGGTCGAGCTCGTCATCGATCACTCGGTCCAGGTCGACTACTTCGCGCGGCCCGACGCGTTCCAGTTGAACGCGGAGCTGGAGTTCCGCCGCAACCGGGAGCGCTACACGTTTCTCCGCTGGGGGCAGGACGCCTTCGACAACTTCAAGGTCGTGCCACCCGACACGGGCATCGTCCATCAGGTGAATCTGGAGTATCTCGCGCGCGTCGTCTTCCGCGAGGTCGTTGATGGTGTGGCGATCGCCTATCCCGACACGCTCGTCGGGACCGATTCGCATACGACGATGATCAATGGCCTGGGCGTCGTCGGCTGGGGCGTCGGCGGCATCGAGGCGGAAGCCGCGATGCTGGGCCAGCCGATCTCGATGCTGATTCCCGATGTGATCGGCTTCCGCCTGACGGGCGACCTGCCGGAAGGCGCCACGGCGACGGACCTCGTCCTCACCATTACGGAGCGCCTGCGGAAGCACGGGGTCGTGGGCAAGTTCGTCGAGTTCTTCGGCGAGGGGTTGGCTTCGCTCACGATCGCGGACCGTGCGACGCTCGGCAACATGTGTCCCGAGTACGGCGCGACCGTGGCGATCTTCCCGATTGACGAGATGACGCTCGACTACCTTCGACTGACGGGACGCGAGAAAGGCCGGATCCAGCTCGTCGAGACGTACGCCCGCGCGCAAGGGTTGTTCAGGGTCAGCGGCGCGCCTGAGGCGGTGTACACGCAGACGATCGAGCTGGATCTGACCACGGTTGAGCCGAGCCTGGCGGGGCCGAAACGGCCGCAGGATCGTGTGTCGCTGAAGCAGGCGAAGGCGCGTTTTCAGCAGGCGCTGCCCGCGATGATTGCCGAATCGAAAAAGGCGGCTCCAACGAGCGGCGTTCAGCGGCTGGAAAGTGAAGGAGGTCAGACTCAGCCTGCGGGCGCGCGCGGCGGCGTCGCGGTGTTGGAATCACCGCCTCCCGCGGCTGCCGAGATCGATCATGGCTTCGTCGTCGTCGCCGCGATTACGAGCTGCACGAACACCTCGAATCCGAGCGTGATGATCGGCGCGGGAGTGTTGGCAAAAAAGGCCGTGGATGCCGGCCTGCGCAGCCGGCCATGGGTCAAGACCAGCCTCGCGCCCGGCTCGAAAGTCGTCACCGAGTATCTGGAAAAGTCGGGTCTTCAGGAATACCTGAATCAACTCGGGTTCAGTCTCGTCGGCTACGGCTGTACGACCTGCATCGGCAACAGCGGACCGCTTCCGGATGACGTCTCGCGAGCCGTCAAGGATCGCAACCTCGTCGTCGCTTCGGTGCTGAGCGGGAATCGCAACTTCGAGGGGCGCATCCAGTCGCAGGTGCGCGCGAACTATCTCACGTCGCCGCCGCTCGTCGTCGCGTATGCGCTGGCCGGACGCATGACGATCGATCTGACGTCCGAGCCGCTGGGACAGGGCACGGGCGGAAAGGACATCTATCTTCGCGATCTGTGGCCATCCGAGCGCGAGATCCAAGAGACGATGCTGAAGGCCGTCCGACCGGAGATGTTTGCCAAGGTGTACGGCGAGGTGTTCGAGGGTGACGAGCGGTGGAAGTCGCTGTCGGTCCCGAAGGGGCACCTGTACGAATGGGATCGCGATTCGACGTACATCCGCAAGCCGCCATTCTTCGAGGATCTCACGCGCGAGCCGGCGGCGATTGCCGACATCGTCGGAGCGCGGGCGCTGTGTCTGCTCGGCGACAGCGTCACGACCGACCACCTCTCGCCGGCTGGATCGATTCCCGCGGATACTCCCGCGGGCCGTTATCTGGTCGCGCACGGCGTTCCGCCGAGCGAGTTCAACTCGTATGGGGCGCGCCGTGGCAATCATGAAGTGATGATGCGCGGGACGTTCGCCAGCATCCGGTTGAAGAACAAGATGGTGCCGGGCGTCGAAGGCGGGTGGACCGTGCACCTGCCGCAGGGCGAGCAGACGACGATCTACGACGCCGCGATCAAGTATCAGGCCGAGGGCGTCCCGCTTCTCGTGATCGCCGGAAAGGAGTATGGGTCTGGATCGTCACGCGACTGGGCGGCGAAGGGGACGCGGCTCCTCGGCGTCCGCGCGGTGATTGCCGAGGGCTTCGAGCGGATCCATCGCAGCAACCTCGTGAACATGGGGGTCCTGCCACTGCAGTTCCGCGACGGCGAGGGCGCCGAGGGCCTCAAGCTGACAGGCCGCGAGCGCTACGATCTTCCGGGACTTGCCGCCGCCCTGGCGCCTGGTGCCCGCGTTGTCGTGCGGGTGACGAGCGACGATGGCAGCACCCGCGAGATCACGACGGTCGCGCGCATCGACACGCCGGAAGAACTTGCGGCGTATCGTCATGGCGGTATCCTGCCGTACGTGCTGCGCCAGCTCACGACGTCGAGCTGATCCCGTTCCGCGGCCCTCGTCACTTCGGGCCGGCTATTATCTGCGGGCCTCTCAATGAACGTGCATCTCACTTCGGCGGGCCTCACTCGTCGGGGCTTTCTCATGGGCTGCGCCGGCGCGCTGGCGGGCGGCCGCATGCGAATCGACGCGAAGGGCCAACGTGGTCCGTCGCTCGCGTGGCGCGATTCCCCTCTGGAACGCCGCGGCGAGTCGGCCGCGTCCATGTGGCTGCGCGGCGTTCGGCCCGATCTCGCGCTGGAGCCGACACCGAGCATCGACTGGGAACTCGCGCGGGAGATCCTGCAAGCGCGATATCCCGACCTCCGGCGTCGGTTCGTCTTCGAGTACTACCCCTGGTACGCGACGGATCCCTATCGCCACTGGGATGAGATGGGCCGGCGGCCGCCGACGGATCTGGCCGCTCCATCGATGCCGCTCTTGGGCGCGTATGACTCTCGATCGCGCCGCGTGGTCGAACAGCATGCGCGGTGGATTGCGGACTCCGGCGTCGGCGCCATCAATGTCAGTTGGTGGGGCCGCGACAGCTTCTGCGACCGCGCGGTGCCACTCCTCATGGACGTCATGCGTGCGCACGACATTCGTGTGACGTTCCATCTGGAACCGTATCGCGACGACCGCGCGCTCAATTTCGTAGATGACGTCCTGTATCTCCTGCGCGAGTACGGCGACCGTCGCGGATGGGACGCGTTCCTCCTCCTGCCGGATGCGAGCGGCGCCGTCGGGCCCGTGTTCAAATCGTTCCGGACGATTGTGCCCAGCACCGTCACCGACTGTCTTGGCGTGACCCACCCCGTCCCCGACTACACGCCCGACGACTTCTGGAGATGGCAGACCGACCGGCTGCGCGGTGAGCTGAGAGGGGCGTTCGACCGCATCGTCCTGCTCGCGGACTCGCTCGACGTCGCGCGCACGGTGTCAGCCGGCTTCGATGGTGTCGCCGTCTACGACAACTACGTGGCGCCGGCCATGTGGCCGACCATCGCGCGTTGGTGCGCGCCCGCGAACCTGCTGTTCTCGTTCAATCTCAATGCCGGCGCCGATCCGGTATTGCCGCGAGAACTCGTGGACGACCCGTGCTACAGCCCGGCTCGATTCGAACCGGACGTCGGACCGATCACGTGGGGCACCTCCGAAGAACGCGCGCGCGCGCGCATGGCCGGCGAGCAGCGGATGCTCGAGTCGCTGACCAGGACCGTGCAGTTGCAGCTCGATACTGACGCGGCGAACTTCCACCGGGAGTTCTTCCTCGTCTACGTGAACTCGTTCAACGAGTGGCACGAGGGCGGCCAGTTCGAACCGATGAAGAGCCGTCCCGATCTCACGCCCGAGGAACTCGACCTCGCGTACCACAACGTGGAGTATGGCGACTACCGGCTCCGGTATTTGAGGCAGCTCTTGAATCGACTGCTGTGAGGGCTGGCCGGCTGACGCGCACCTCCACAGGCCATACTCAATGGTGAGCGATGTCTCGCCTGACCTCAGCAGTGATTAGGCAAAAGGCGCTCGAGACCGGGTTCGACGTCTGTGGAATTGCTCGCGCCGAAACCTACCCCGAGCTTACCTATCTCCGCGAGTGGCTCCGGGCTGGATACGCGGGCGAGATGCAGTACATGCACCGCACGGCCGAGCGTCGGGCGGACGTTCGCCGGCTTCTTCCTTCCGCCCGTTCTGTCATTGTCGCCGCGTCTCTCTACAACGTCGACCGGCCGTACTCGACGGAGATCGCCGATCCTGGTGAAGCGATCGTCTCCCGCTACGCCTGGGGCGAGGACTATCACGAGGTGATGCGCGCGCGGCTCGATGCGCTTCTCGATTGGATGCGCGCGGAACATGACGGGCCGTTCGACGCGCGCGCGTATGTCGACACCGGCCCCGTTCAAGAGCGCGTGTACGCGCAGCATGCGGGCGTCGGCTGGATCGGCAAGAACACGTGTGTCATCAACCCCGGCCTCGGGTCGTGGATCTTCCTGTCCGAGATTATCTGCAGTCTCGACCTCGAGCCTGACCAGGCAGCGTTGGATCAGTGTGGATCCTGCACGCTCTGCCTCGAGGCGTGTCCGACACACGCGATCGTGGAGCCGTGGAAGCTCGACGCGACCCGGTGCCTGTCATATCTGACCATCGAGCTGAGGGGCTCGATTCCTGAACCGTGGCGGGATGCAGTAGGTGCGCACGTGTATGGGTGCGATATTTGCCAGGATGTGTGTCCGTGGAACCACCACGCGCCACTGAGCCTGGATCCGGCGTGGCTGCCTCGGCCAGCGTTCGATCGTCCGCGCCTGATCGCGTTGTGGCGCCGATCCGATGCGGAGCTCGGTGGCCTGCTGCAGAAGAGCGCGATGTCACGGGCGGGGCTCGAGGGGCTTCGCAGGAACGTGGCGGTCGCGCTAGGGAACTCGCGCGAGACTGGCGCGAGGGGTGCGCTTGACGAATCCGATTCCGAGCGGCCCTCGGCGCGCGCCCCCCTCGTCGCCGAGCATGTCGAGTGGGCGCGGAGCAAGCTTTCTAAAACCTAAGCGTCAGGCTACAGCGTTTTTCACTTCGCTGTAGCGTAGTTCTCAGTTGTCAGTCATCAGTTTTCAGTTATTTGCGGGCGAGATCCGAACTGAAAACTGACTACTGAGAACTGAAAACTGCGCTAATTCATCGAGCAGGCGCCCGGACCGCGGGGGTCGCCGCACGTTCCGCACGGGCCGGGCGCCGGTCCGGATCGGGATCCCCCCACGGCAGCCGCAAAGACGGAAAACAGCTTTTCCAATTCCTCGCCGCCGCAGTCCGGGCAGGCGGGGTGATCCCCATGTCGAACGAGCTGCTCGAACTGCCGCGAGCAGGACTTGCACACGTACTCGAACACCGGCATTCAGCCCTCCTGGCTCCTATTGTACGTCATCGATGCGTTTCGGCTTTCCAGCTGGAAACCCTCGGAGTACGCTGACAGTTCCTCGAGTTCAAAGCTCATGTTCAAGCGTCAGACGTCAGGATCGGTCGTCTGCTCATCCTGCGGATCGCTCGTGGGCGTGCGGGACGATCGCTGCTTCAACTGCGGTCGCCTGAACCCGGGTCTGTGGGGCTATGCGCCCGCGCTCCGCCGGCTCGGCCAGGATCTCGGGTTCGTCCCGATCGTGATCTGGTCGTGCTCGGCGCTCTACGCGCTGACGCTGCTGGCCTCGGGCGGACGGATCCGCATGCAGGGGCTGTTCTCGTTTCTCTCGCCGAGCGTCGAGAGCCTGTTCCTGTTCGGCGCCAGCGGCGCGATTCCGATCTTCGGGTACGGTCGCTGGTGGACGGTTCTGAGCGCCGGGTGGCTCCATGGAGGACTGCTGCACATCCTCTTCAATATGCTCTGGGTGCGGCAGCTCGCGCCGGCCACGGCCGACATCTACGGGCCGGGCCGGATGGTCATCATCTACACGGTCGCGAGCATCGTCGGGTTTTCCATGAGCTCGGTGGCGGGGATGGCGTTCGGCGGGCTGCCGATCCCGTTCTTACGCGGCGCGCAGTTCACAATCGGCGCCTCAGCCCCGATCTTCGGTCTGCTGGGCGCGCTCGTCTATTACGGCCATCGCAGCGGCAGCTCCGCCATCCGCACCGAGGCGATGGGCTATGCGGTCACGCTCTTCTTCTTCGGGCTCATCATGCAGGGGGTCGACAACTACGCCCACGCGGGCGGGTTTCTCGGCGGCTACGTCGTCTCACGATTCCTCGATCCGCTCCGAGCCGAGCGCCTCGAACACTTGATCGGCGGCCTCGCGTGCCTCGTCCTCACGCTGCTCTCGATCATCGTCTCGCTCGTGCAAGGCCTGCGGCTCTTTCTGTAGCTATTACGCTACCAGCTTTCAGCTCCCAGCTATCAGGTAGGCGCCATGCGGGCACATGGCTGACGCTAATGATCGACTCCAAGCGATGAGCGCGCGGCCGCCGCACTCAGACCTTTCGCGGCGCGAGTCACCTCGGGCGGCACCCAGGCGGGAAACTTGCTGACCTTCACGATGTGTTTGCCCGACGCGGTGTGAATCTCCCGGATCGCCGCCAGTCGATCTCGTCCGAGCTCCGACGCCAGCCGAACGAGCGCGGGCCACAACCGCCGGTGCACGTAGGTGACCTTGCCGTCGAGGACCCGGCAGACGAGCACGTCGGGCGAGTCGCGCACCGCGCGCGTCAGCCAGAAGATCTCGTGGCTCTTCGGGTGACCCCACCAACTGCCACGGATGCGTTCCCCCGCGACCGCCTCCGCAAAGCTCGGCGCCGGCCCGCGTGCCGATTCGAGCACGATTCCATGGCGCCGGACAAACTGCAGCGCCGCTCGAGCGTTCATGTCTGTCCTCCATAAGGGGCGGCCTACTTCCGCGCCTCTGGCGTGAGGGTGACCTCGGCAGGGTTCCCGCCGCGCAGATAGACGACCTTGACGGGGACGCCGATCTTCACGCCCTCGAGCGCGTACATGTAGTCATAGATGTTCGCGACCTTTCGGCCCGCGAACTCGACGATCACGTCGCCCTCCTTGAGGCCCGCCTTCGCCGCGGGTCCGCCGTCGATCACCCCGCCGAGCTTCAGGCCCTGGACCTCGCTGGTGTAGTCGGGAATAGTGCCGGTGAAGACGCGAAGCGCCGCCCGATCGCCGCCGCCTTCGTCCGTGGTCCGCCGCACCTTGATGAAGTCGGGCGGCTGCGGGAGATTCGCGACCTTCTGCGCCAGCAGCGCCGTGAACCTGGCGACGCGATCGAGGTCGGCGACGTTGATCGCCGACGCCACATCAGTGGGGCGGTGATAGTCGGGATGGCTGCCGGTGAACAAGCTCAGGCACGGGATGCTCGCGGCGTTGAAGCTCGACGTGTCGGTCGGCAGGTTCGGATCGTTCTGAAGCTGGATGTCGAAGCCGATGGGCACGTTCGTCTGCTCGATCACGCGCGGCCACGCCGAGCTGGTGCCGGCGGCCTGAACCGCAAGCTTGTTGTCGCGCATCCGGCCGACCATGTCGAGGTTGACGTACGCGGCAATCTGATCGATCGGCACCGGCGGCCCGCGGGTGAACTCCGCGGAGCCCAGGAGTCCGAGCTCCTCACCCGACCAGAACGCCAGCACGATCCCGCGATCGCGCTTCATGCCGGCGAGCTGGGCGCCAGCGGCCAGGACTGCCGCGACACCCGAGGCGTTGTCGTCGGCACCGTGATGGATCGATCCCATCTCCTCACGTCGAGCCAGCGAGCTGCCGTGTCCACCGTGTCCGAGGTGATCGTAATGCGCGCCGAGCATGACGTACGGCTTGTCGACCGACGGGCTGCCCGCCTGCTGCGGTGGAAGGTAGGCGACGACGTTGTGGTCGGTCTGGCGCTCCCGGGTCACCTTGACGTCGAGCGTCAGCTCGACGCCGGGGATCTCAAAGCCCGCGACGTGCGGATTGCCCGTATCCAGCGCTTGCTGCGCGGCGTCGAGTGACTTGCCGGACACCTGCTTGAAGAGCGCGTCGGCGACGACGCCTCCGACGCTCGCCGCCACGATTCCCGATCCGGCCACCGCGGCGTCGAACGTCATCGGCGCGACTGTCCCGGCGTTCGGCGAGCGCGGACCGGTGATGACGACAAGAGCTCTGGCGCCGCGCTCGCGGGCCGCGAGCGCCTTGTACCGAAGGCCCGAGTAGCGTGCCAGCACCGTCTTGATCTGCTCGTCGGCATCCTCGGGGTAATAGCGGAGAACGACAACGATCTTGTCCTTGACGTTCATCGCGCCGTAGCTGTCGTACGAAAAGGAGCCGCTCTCCGGGACGACCAATCCATACCCGGCAAACACCACCTGACCGGACACCTGGCCGGAATCGGAGAAGGAAAGTCCCTGAACCGTGTCGGCGGCGGTCCAGCGCTCGGCGTCGCCGCCCGCGGCCTTGAGCGCCACCGACGACCCGCCGTCCTTGACGCCGCCCGTAAACTGGAACGCAAAGCGGAGGTCCTGTTGTCCCGGCAAGGGTCGGGCGCCGAGACGCTGCAGTTGATCGACCAGATAGTCCGCGGCCAGCTTCGCACCCTCCGACCCGGCCGCGCGTCCGTCGAATCGATCCGACGCCAGCGCTTCGACATGCGCGCGGGTTGCCGAGACGGTCGCCAGGTCGGGCGCGGCTCCCTGCGAGCGCGCTTGCGCCGAGACCCGCACCAGCGGGCCATGGGTGAGAGCCGCGATCAACAAGGCCGAGACTGTCAGGAGCGGACGGCGTATGCCGTGGGTCGTCATGTTGTTTCTCAGTGCCAGTCGATAGTCGGTAGTCGATAGTCTCTAGTCGAAAGTCATCAGTCGACGAACGACGAACGACTAAAGACTATCGACTAAAGACTATCGACTATTTCTGGCCGTGCGCCCGCACCGGCGCTGCCTTCACCGCTTCGAGCGCCTTCTCGTGATTCCAGCGGCCGATGTACATCTGACCCAGGCCGCCGTCGCGTGTCGACGTCCATGCGAGCTGCTTACCGTCGGGCGACGGCACCGGCAGGCCATCGAACCCGAGTGTGAAGGTGACGCGTACCGGCTCCTTCGTGCCCTTCGTGTCGACGATGAAAACCTCGAAGTTCTCGAAGCCGTACTTGTTGGAAGCAAAGAACAAGTACTCGCCCGATGGATGAAGGTACGGCGCCCAGCTCATCGACTTGAAGTCGGTCACCTGACGCTGGTCGCTGCCGTCTGGCTTCATCGTCCAGACGTCGGCGATGAGGCCCGCCTCGTCGAAGCGACGCCAGACGATGCGCGAGCCGTCGGGAAAGAAGAACGGCCCGCCGTCGTAGCCGTTGACGTTCGTCAGACGCCGCGCGCCGCTGCCGTCGGCGCGCATGATGTAAATCTCGGCGAAGAACGACGGATCGACCTCCAACTGCTTCTGTTCCGAGGCTGTGAGGGTGCGATTGTAAGCGTCGCGCGTCGAGGTGAAGACGATCCACTGACCGTCGGGGGAGTAGCTGCCCTCTGCGTCGTAGCCGCGCACGTTCGTGAGACGCTTCAGGGCGCTCGTGGTCTGGTTGGCGACGTACAGATCCATCTCCGGATCGTAATCCCACCCGTAGCGGCGTTCTTTCCCGGACTTCCGCGCTTCCAGTTCCGCTTTCTGCAACTCGAGCGAGCGGGGATCGTGATGGGTGGAAGCGAACAGGATATCGCCGGTTTTCGGGTGAAAGAACGCACACGTGGTCTTTCCGATTCCGGGCGAGATGCGGCGAGTGTCGCCGGACCTCAGATCGAGCACGTAGATCTGATAGAAGGGATTTCCGGGCTCGCGCTCGCTTTGAAAGGCGATCTTCGTCCCGTCGGGCGAAAAATATCCCTCTCCCGCGCGCCGGCCTTCGAATGTGAGACGACGGGTTTGTGAAAGAAAGTCCTTCTCGGAGTAAGTGGCTGTTGGTTGAGCATGCGAGTGGCTAGTGGCCAGTGGCCAGTGGTCAGTGGCCAGGAGCGACGCAAGAAAAAGAAGTGCCACGCGCAGCCGATGCACACTGGCCACCGGGCACTGATCACTGGCCACTATCAAGCGTCCTTCCTCGTCCACACCGCCGGCGGCGTGATGGTCGTCGCCGGCTTCGGGCCAGAATCGGGTCGTCCGCTGCCGCCCAACCGGCTGATCGCCCTGACCGTCATGTCGTGGTCGCAGAGGATCTGGCACGAGAGTCGAACACCCGAGAGACCGCGCTGCGCCAGCCGCTCCTTCTCCGCCACGGTCATCGTCTCGGGCTCGCCGGCGAGGAACTCCACCCGGCAGGTCGTGCACCGCGCGTTGCCGCCGCAGGCGTGCAGGATGTCCACTACGACATCCTCTTCAATCGCCAGGACCAGGCGCCTGTCGGCGGGCACCTCTGCAGGGCTGAAGCCTTCGACGGTGATGATCGGCATGGGCAATCATATCAGCGGGCCGGCACCGGGCAGGTATTGGCGGGGACCCGGCATGACCTCTACAATCAGCGCGACCTCAGTGAAGGGAGACTCCTCATGACGCTCCGATCGAGCAGGGCTGCTGGCGCGCTGTTTGTCGTCGCCGTCTTCTCGCTCACCATCCTCCAGGCGGCATCGACCCCTGTTCGCGCGCGGGGCGGCATGGTCGTCTCGGTCAACGAAGTGGCTTCGCGCGTGGGAGCGGCGGTGCTCCGCGACGGCGGGAACGCCGTCGACGCGGCGGTGGCGACCGCGTTCGCGCTGGCCGTCACGCATCCGACCGCCGGCAATATCGGCGGCGGCGGCTTCATGGTCTACCGTCCTCGCACCGGCGACCCGGTCGCCATTGATTTCCGGGAGATCGCCCCGGCGACGTCGACCCCGACCATGTTCCTCAAGGACGGGAAGTACGATTCCAACGTGCACCACAACAGCTACCTGTCGGTTGGCGTGCCCGGCACCGTGGCGGGCCTGCACCTCGCATGGAAGGAGCACGGCAAGCTGCCGTGGAAACGGCTGGTCGATCCCGCGATCGCGCTCGCGCGAGATGGATTCGAGGTGACCGAAGGGCTGGCCGGCTCACTGAGGGGGATCCTGCCGCAGATGAGGAAATCGCCAGCGGCCGTCGCGCAGTTCTCGAAGGCCGGCGTGCCGTACGAGGCGGGCGAGATGCTCAAGCAGCCGGATCTGGGGCGCACGCTCCAGCGAATCTCGGAGCTCGGGCCGGCGGGCTTCTACGAAGGCGAGACCGCCCTGCTCATCGAGAAAGACATGGCGGCCAACGGTGGATTGATCACGCGCGAGGACCTGAAAGCGTACAAAGCGAAGATCCGGACGCCCGTCCGTGGAACCTATCGCGGCTACGACATCATCTCGATGCCGCCGATCAGCTCCGGCGGCGTCGGGCTGATCGAGATGCTGAACATTCTGGAAGGCTACGACCTCGCGGCGAACGGAGCCGGATCGGCGGCGAACATCCACCTGATGACCGAAGCGATGCGGCGCGCCTATGCCGATCGCGCCCAATATCTCGGCGATCCGGATTTCAATGCCAACATGCCGATCGGTCGGCTGGGTCGCCGGCGGCGGGTTCCTGCTGAACAACGAGATGGGGGATTTCAACGCCGGTCCGGGCCTGACGACCGCCGAGGGGCTCATCGGCACCGAGCCGAATCTGGCGGCGCCGCACAAACGCATGCTGTCCAGCATGACGCCGACCATCATCGCCAAGGATGGCGAGCTTTTCATGGTGACGGGGAGCCCCGGCGGCCGCACGATCATCAACACCGTGCTCGAAACGATCGTCAACGTGATCGATTTCGGCATGAACGCGCAGGAAGCCGTCGACGCACCGCGGTTCCATCACCAGTGGCTCCCGGATCGCATCCAGCACGAGCGCAACGGGTTCTCGCCCGACACGGTCGCACTCCTGACCGCCAAAGGGCACACGCTGCAAGCGGGAGGCAGCCAGGGCACCGCCGAGGTCATCGTCTACAACAAACAGAACGACATGCTGGAGGGGGGCTGTGACCGGCGATCGGCCGACGGCGCGGCGGTCGGGATCACGATGACACGAAGGTGACAGGGACCCACGAAGACACGAATCCTGGGGAAGGAGCTTAGAAAAATCGCACAATCAGCTCGCCGATCGCGTACCCCACCGCGGCGACGCCGAACCCGACGACAAACATGTCGCGGCCGCTGGCCCAGACGCTGCGGCCGGTGAAGAGGCTGCGGGCGGCGCCGATCGCGAAGTGCGCGAGCATGCTGATCGTGAGCGACGTCCAGGACGCGGAACCTCGAGCGAGGAGCACGAATGGGAGGATCGGAATGAAGGCGCCGACGGCGGTGGCGATCCCGGTGACCAGACCGTCCGCCAGCGGCGAGATATCGGCGGCCGTGATGTTGAGCTCCTCGCGCACCTTCGCTGCGAGCGCCTGCGACGGGTCCTTCATCACCTGCCCGGCAAGCTCCCGGGCCCGATCCGCCGGCATGCCCCGGGCCTCATAGATCAGCGCCAGTTCCTCCTCCTCGATCTCCGGCATCATCCTGATCTCGTGCCTCTCCATGTCGATCTGGTGGGCCTGCACTTCGGACTGGCTCTTGGCCGCGAGATACCCGCTCGAGCCCATGGACAGCGCGTCGGCAATGGCGCCGGCGATGCCGGTGATGATCACGATGTGCGGCGGCACGTTCGCGCCGATGACGCCGGCCACGAGGCCGAAGTTGGCGGTCAATCCGTCATTGAACCCGTACACGACGCTGCGCAGATAGCCGCCGGCGCCCGGCGTATGCCATGGCTCGCCCTCACGGCCCAGCAGGGCCGAGAGCTCCTGGGCGTGCACGGCCGAGTCGGCCGCGATGCCCATGGCGGTTTCCTGCGTGCGCTTCTGATCGGCCCGCCGCGCGATCCGCAGGTAGCTCTCGACCTCGCGTCCTTCTTCCGCGACGATGAGCGGCAGGATGGCGTTGGCGCCAAAACGGCGCGCAATCCAGACGAGGCCACGGGTCCTGAGCGACGGCGAGTGCGTCGGAAGCGGACGACTGTGTTCCTCGTACAGCTCGACCCAGCGGTCGACGTGCTTGCGCTCGACCGTCGCGAGCTTGGAGAACAGTTGTCGGCGATCCGCGTCCGGCTCGATCGCAGCGAGCGCGTCGTACAGGTACGCGGCGTCCTGCTCGTCGCGATAGTGGTGGTCCCAGGATTCGGACATTGGTGATCAGGCAGAAGTTGGAAGTCAGAAGTGAGAAGTCAGAAATCGAGACTTTAGGCTTTTGACTCTTGACTTCTGACTTCAGACTTCCGACTTCTGACTGCTGTCGGTGTCGTCGGTCATCACTTCTCGTAATGATATGATCAGAAGGTCTTCCGCAACGAATGCTGACGGTCAAGCTTCGCAAGACGATCGCCGTCAAGGTCGGGCGCCTGCAGGTCGGCGCCGGCGCGCCGATCGTCGTCCAGTCGATGGCGAACACCGATACGGCTGACGTCCAGGCGACGGTGACGCAGTGCCTCGAGCTCGCCGAGGCAGGCTCCGAGATGGTGCGAGTGACGGTGAACGTCCCCGAAGCGGCCGCGGCGGTGCCCGACATCAAGCGCAGGCTCGTCGACGCCGGCTGCGACGCCCCGCTCATCGGAGATTTCCACTACAACGGACACCTGCTCCTCACGAAGTACCCGGCTTGTGCCGAGGCGCTCGACAAGTACCGGATCAACCCCGGCAACGTCGGCACCGGCCGCCGGCGCGACGAGCAGTTCGCGACGATCTGCAAGGTCGCGCGCGATCGCGGCAAGCCGGTTCGGATCGGCGTCAACGGCGGCTCGCTCAATCAGGAGCTCGTCACGGCCAAGATGCAGGAGAACACCGATCGCCATCTGGGCCGGAGCTCGTCCGAGATCATCAACGAGTGCATGGTGCTGTCGGGCCTGCAGTCGACCGACCTCGCGCTGGAGTCGGGCCTCGGGCGCGATCAGATCATCATCTCCTGCAAGGTCTCGAAGCCGCGCGATCTCATGGCCATCTACCGCGATCTCGCGGCGAAGACCGACCAGCCGCTGCATCTCGGGCTGACCGAGGCCGGGATGGGGACGAAGGGCCTGGTGTGGTCGGCCGCTGCGATGGGCGTGCTGCTCCAGGAGGGGATCGGCGACACGATCCGGGTGTCGCTCACGCCTCGTCCCGGCGGAGATCGCCGCGAGGAAGTCTACGCGGCGTGCGAGCTGCTGCAGGCGCTTGGGCTGCGATCGTTTTCTCCGAGCGTGACGGCCTGCCCCGGCTGCGGGCGCACGACCAGCACGACGTTTCAGGAGCTCGCCGAACGCATCCAGGAGTACATCCGGGATCGGATGCCGGGGTGGAAGGCCGCTTATGCCGGCGTCGAAGAGATGACGCTCGCGGTCATGGGCTGCGTCGTGAACGGCCCGGGGGAATCAAAGGCGGCGAATATCGGCATCAGCCTCCCCGGCACGGGAGAGGCGCCCAACTGTCCCATCTACATCGACGGCCAGCACGTCACGACCCTTCGCGGCACGTACGACGAGCTGGCCGCCGCATTCCAGAAACTGATCGACGACTACGTCGAGACACGGTACCCGAGGAAGACCTAAGGACGGGTCCTAAGGACACCGCTTCAGCTCAAAACGTCGCCACAGGATTGATCGGGAAACCGGTGCCCCCCGGGACTGGCACCGGGGCCATCGTCACGAGGAACTCCCACCGGTGACGACGGGCGGCCTCGTCGGCCGCGGCTTCGAGGGCCATCACGTCGATGAGCGGGAGCCCGAGCGCGACGATGGCAAGTTGATGGACCGGTCTCGTCACCCCCTCGACCCCGGACGGCTGGACGTCCTGGACGCCGTCGTTGCCCAACAGCGCGACGTCACGCTGTCTCAACCACGGCATCACGGATGCGTGATAGCCGGCGGCATTCGCGCCGATGTTCCACGGACCCTGGGCCGCGCGCCGCGCCCAGCGGCCGGTGCGAAGGAAGACCGCGTCGCCACTGCCGATCTTGATCCCGGCGTATTTCTCCCACGCTTCGAGGTCCGACGGATACACAGGCGTGCCGGGTTCGAGAAACGGGAGGCCTTTCAGACGCGGGATGTCCACGAGCACGCCGCGCATGATCCATCCGTTCTTCATGCGCTCGATGCCGAGCACACCGCAGCCCGATTCAGTGATCCGCTGCTTCGAGAGACCGTTGTACAGCACGCCTTCGAACGAGTAGTGGCACAGCGCGTCCAGATGAGTGATGGTCGAGCCGTGATACCAGATCGTCAGCAGGTCCAGCGCGTGTCCGCCGGCGTCCAGCGTCATCTGCTGTTCGAGCGGGCGAGGGTTGTCGGGAAGCTTTTCTTTCTCGAGCGTATGCGCGAGCGAGACCGACACGCCGTCGCGCACCAGCCGCAGCGCCTGGCGCCGCTTCTCGGGTGTCACCAGATTGAGCGTGCCGAGCTGGTCGTCCTTGCCCCAGCGTCCCCAGTTCGACAGCTCCTTCATCCAGCGCGTCACCTGATCACGTGTCATGGACGCGGGCTGCTCACGTCCAGCCGCGCCTCGTGAGATGGCTCCGACCAGCGAGAGCGCGATGACGACCCGTCCGATGCTGCGGGAAAAGTCCGGCATGTTCATCCAACCTCCAGCACACCGCTACCCAGCGGGCTTTGCGCGTGCGAACTCCACGATCTTGGTCACCGTCGACCAGTTTCTGCTCGTGCCCAAAACCCCGAGCTCCTTGGCATGTCTCAGTTCCTCAGATCGACGACGCGTCTGGCCTTCGGTGGGAGGCTATCAGCTCTTAGCTCTCGGTTCTCACCAAACTTGCCAGCGTATCCCAGGGACTTGCTGTGCTCCTACGGGTTACTTGACCTCGTGGCAGCGATGCGTTACTAGATCGGCGCGAATTCGGCGGGCAACGTGATAGACCCGCGCGGACGGCTTCTGCTCGCGATGGGCGCCACCGGGGTGCCACGCCGCCCACCTTTGATTGGATCGCCCGACCTCATGATCGGACACACGCGAGCGGAATTCTTCGTGCAGAATCATGCACGGAGGGGTCACGGCTTCCCGATTCCTCATGCTCTCAGCCACCCAGGTTCTCTACGCGTACCGAAGCGGCTTGTTTCCCATGGCCGTGGAGGAGGGCCGCATCGGCTGGTTCTCGCCCGATCCCCGTGGGGTCATTCCCCTCGAGCGCTTCCATCTGCCGCGGCGGCTCGGCCGCGTGATTCGGGGCGGCACGTTCGAGGTGCGAATCAATTCGTCGTTCGACGCCGTGATTCGAGCGTGCGCCAAGCATCCGGACACCTGGATCAGCGGGGATATCCTGGAGGTGTACGTCGAGCTCCACCGGCTCGGCTTCGCGCATTCGATGGAAGCCTGGCAGGGCGATCGGCTCGGCGGCGGACTCTACGGGGTCTCGCTTGGTGGGGCGTTCTTCGGGGAATCGATGTTCCACCGCGTGACCGATGCGTCGAAAGTGGCCCTCGTGGCGCTCGTCGAGCGCCTCAGGACGCGCGGCTATCGTCTGCTCGACACGCAGTGGCTGACGCCCCACCTGGCGCAATTCGGTGCGATTGAGATCCCGAGGCGCCAGTATCTCGGCCTGCTCGCCGAGAGCCTGGCGCTCGATTGCCGGTTCACCTAAGGGTAGAATTGTTCCGACTTCTCGCTCCGCGGGCGGCAACGGCGATGCCAGCAAGATCCGGAGCGGAAGCGACGGCTGGCGGGCGGCGTGGCGCCCGCTGACGTCGTACGAAGCGGAAGAATGCAGCAACCAAGATCCGGAGCGTCAGCGACGGCGGCGCGTGGGGGTGGGGCCCCACGCGGATCAAATGATGGAGGTGCGCGGTGCGGCTGGTCCTGAACGTCGCGGTGGCGGTCACCCTTCTCGGGCTCGTGGCCCTCGCTGGGCCTCGGCCCAACGCCGAACAGGCCCGTGGCATTACGCCGGCGGACAAGATGGTGTCGGCGGCGCGCGCGTTTCTGGCCACGCTCGACGCCGCTCAGGTCGCGACGGCGAGGTTCTCCTTCGACGCGGACGAGCGATTCAACTGGCACTTCATCCCCAGAGAACGAAAGGGCCTCTCCCTCAAGGCCATGACGCCGCCGCAACGTCAGGCGGCGCTCGAGCTGGTGAAGACGGGTTTGAGCGAGCCGGCCTTCAACAAGACGGAGACCATCCGGTCGCTCGAGAACGTGCTCCGCGAGCTCGAAAAAGGCGGACGCCTCGTCCGGGATCCGGAGATGTACTTCGTCACCATCTTCGGCGAGCCGTCGCCGAGCGGCGTCTGGGGCTGGCGCTACGAAGGACACCACATTGCCCAGAACTGGACGATCGTGGACGGCCTGGGGATCGCGACATCCCCGCAGTTCTTCGGCGCGAATCCAGCAGAGGTCCGGGCTGGACCGATGAAGGGCACACGCGCGCTGGCGGCGGAAGAAGATCTTGCGCGCAAGCTCGTGGAATCGCTCAAAGCCGAGCAGCTGACCGGGGGCGTCGTGGCCGAGAAGGCGCCCAACGACATCGCGACGATGGCCGAACGTCAGGCGGCGATTCAGGCGGACACCGGCGTCGCGTACGGCTCGCTCGGCAAGGATCAGCAGGCGATGCTCCTTGCCCTGATCGAAGCCTACGCGAACGCCCAGCCGCGCGAGCTGGCGCTCGATCGCATCCAGCGGATCAGACGCGCCGGGATCGATCGCGTGAAGTTCGCGTGGATGGGCCCGGTCCAGAAAGGACAAGGCCACTACTACCGCATCCAGGGGCCGAGCTTCCTCATCGAGTACGACAACACGCAGAACGACGCCAACCACATCCATGCGGTGTGGCGGGACTTCAAGGGCGACTTCGGGCGAGACCTCCTCGCCGAGCACTACAAGACATCGCCGCATCGCTGAGAATTGCGGATTTCGGCTTCATCTCGACGACCATGACCTCGATCGGGTCCTAAGTGGACTACTAAGGAAGCAACACGATCTTGCCGTAGGCTCCGGGCTCGAGGACGGCTTCGTGCGCGCGCGGCGCGTCCGCGAGGGGAAACTCGCGGCCCACGACCGGCTTCAGCGTGCCGGCGCGGAACCCGGCATTCAGGGCCGCATCGATGCTGGCGCGGTCGGGGTCGCGCACGTTGAACAGGGTCATCCCCAGAATCGCGGCGTCGCGGGACATCGCGTCACGCGGGTTGATCTCGATTGTGCCGCGATTGCCGACGACAATGACGCGGCCGTTGAAGGCCAGGACGGTCAGGTCCTTCGCCAGGTTCACGTTCGCGAGCATCTCGACGATGACGTCGACGCCGCGGCCGCCCGTCACCTGCCTGAGCTCTTCGAGGTAATCCGGTGCCCGATGGTTCAGGACGTGGTCGGCGCCCTGCTCGCGTACCAGCGCAAGCCCGCGATCCGTGCCCGCCGTCCCAATCATCCGGAGACCGCACGCTCGTCCGATCTGGATCGCGGCCGTACCGACCCCGCCGCTCGCGCCGTGCACCAGCACGGTCTCGCCGGGGACGGCGTGGGCGCGCTGGAAGAGCGCGCGATAGGCGGTCCCGTACGGCACGCCGACGGCGGCGCCTTGCCCGAACGAGAGATGATCGGGCAGCAGGTGCACCTGTCGCGCGTCGGCGATCGCGAGCTCCGCGTAGGTACCGGTGCCCCCGCTCGTTCCCGTCAGGTACACACGATCGCCGCGCCTGACGCTCGTCGCCGCGGCCCCGACAGCGCTGACAACCCCGGCGCCATCAGACCCGGGCGTGTAGGGGAGCTGCGGCTTCCTCGCATACGTCCCGGCTCGAATGTAGGTGTCGACCGGGTTCACGCCGGCCGCGTGCACCCGCACCAGGACTTGCTCGGGACCCGGCTGCGGATCCGGGACGTCTTCGATGCTCAGAACGCCCGGGTCTCCGAACTGATGAGCACGAATCGCCTTCATGTGTTACGTCCGCGCGTGGTCCGGAACAAGTGCTGCACGATGCCGGACATCATGACTGAGGACCTGTTCAACTCTTCGATTGGACCGGGATCACCGTGAGCGTGTGGAGCTGCGTGGCGCGGACGACGAGCACCCGTGTCGAGGAGCCGATCACCCCTTCCGCCAGCTGGCGCTGCAACGCGTCGACGGTTGGAACCGGCTGCTCGCCGAATCGCACGATCACATCGCCCTCCCGGAGGCCGGCCCGCGCCGCCGGGCTGCCAGATTCTACCGCGATAACCAGGATGCCGCGCTCGCTCGCCAGACGATGAAACCGGACCACCGCGCGGGGGAGTGGGACGCCCTGGCCGCCGATTCCGAGGAAGCCCCGCCGGATGCGGCCGTCCTTGATGAGCCCCGACGCGACGAACTTCGCGGTGTTGATCGGGATCGCGAAGCAAAGGCCCTGCGCGGGTTGGATGATCGCGGTGTTGATGCCGACGACCGCACCGGCCGAGTCGACCAGCGGTCCGCCCGAGTTGCCGGGATTGAGCGCCGCATCCGTCTGGATAATCCCGTCCATCAACCGCCCGGATTTGGATCGCAGCGAGCGCCCGAGCGCGCTCACGATACCGGAGGTCACCGTGCACTCGAAGCCGAACGGGCACCCGATGGCGATCACGACCTGTCCGGGTCGAAGAGCCTCCGAATCGCCGAGCGCGGCTGCCGACAATCCGGACGCTTCAGCGCGCAGCACCGCCAGGTCGGTGTCCGGATCGTCCCCGATCAGCCGCGCCGCCAGCTCATGTCCGTCGGTGAGCAGGACGTTGAGCGACGAGGCTCCCGAGACCACATGGCTGTTGGTCAGGATGAAGCCGTCCGGCGTGAAGACGACGCCCGAGCCGCTGCCGCCGGCCGTCGCGCGCCCGCCGCGCCGCTGACGCACGACGTTGACCCTGACCACCGCCGGGCTGACGCGCTCGACGGCCCCGATGACCGCGCGCGAGTACGCATCCAGCAGACTGCGGTCATCGCCTCGCGTGCTGGAATCAGAGGGATGAGGGGGAACGGACGAAGGCGACGCGATCGGCACGACCGGCATAGTGAACCCCGCGAGCCGGGGCCCGGGGCAGAGCCCCGGCCTAGTAAGACGCCCGACAGACGGCGGAAGATCCAGGAGCTGCACAGGGTTTCCCAGCGGCGCTGCCGTCGCGTCGCGAGCACACATCCTGTGACGGGGCGGCGCGTAAAGTCACGTCCGAGGTGACCCGATACGTCGGGCAACGGTCGAGCTATGCCATCTGGAGATCACATGCTGAGTGCAGGTCAGGGAAGAATCGAGTCCCCCCAACCGTGGCTGATTCCGATGGACGGCTACGAAGCGGCGCGGCCGCCGGCTCACCGCGCGTGGCCTTCGCCCAGGCCGTCGACGCCCGCGGTGCCCGCGCGGATCCTCGTCGTCGAGGACGAGCGCGCCGTCCGCGCCGTGGTCGCGAACTTCCTCAAACAGTTCGGCTACGACATCATCGAAGCCGACAACCCCGGGCAGGCGCTGGCGGTCGTGAGCGATTCAACCGAGCGCTTCGACGTCCTCCTGAGCGACGTGGTCATGCCTGGGATGAGCGGTCCAGCGCTCATGGACGCCGTCCTCGCGGTCCGGCCGAATGTCCGGGTGATTCTGATGTCAGGCTACAGGGATCAATCGACGCTCAAAGCGCGCGGGCTCGATCCGCACACGCCGTTCCTTCGGAAGCCGTTCTCCCCGGATGCGCTCGCCAAGAAGGTCCGCGAAGTTCTCGAGCAATAGGTTCAGTCAGAAGTCTGACTTCTGACTCGCGGGGTGTACGATAGAGCAGGTCCAATCCCTGTCTCATCCGTTCATGCACCGCATCAAGCCCGTACAACTGAAACCGGGCGTCACGCTCGAGTCACTTCCGCGGCCGTCCATCGGACCACAGGCCGCGACCAGCCGCATGGTTCGAGGTCGCGCCCTCCTCTTCTGGGACCCGCGCAACCCAGGGCGAAAGCTCGATGCGATCGATACCGATCAGATCACCCCCGCTTCCGACTGCGTCTCCGAAAGTCTGGACACGCTCGATGAACGCTGGAAGGCCGGCGCGTTCCGCCATCTGATGCCGGGCTTTCGCGCGCGCGTCCATCGCGGCGAGACATTCCTCATCGCGGGGGACCGGTTTGCCATCGGATCCTCGCGCGAAATGAGCCCCGCCGGACTGAAGGGCGTGGCCGAGGAAGTCGGCCTCGAGCTGGTGGTCGTCTGCGGCCAGAACATGGGCGACATCTTCCGCCGCAACGCGCTCAATCTTGGCCTGCACGTCGTCCAGAGTCCGGAAGCGGTGACCGACGCGCAAGACGGAGACGCGTTCAGCTTCGACGTCGCCACGCGGACGCTGCGGAACGAGACGCGGAAGAAGACTTACACGCCGATCCCGCTAACGTCGAAGGAGGAAGAAATCCGCGAGAGTGGCGGGATCTTCGCCGTCGGGCGCCGCGAGTTCCCGTTGGCGGTTGAGCGGATTCCGTCGATCGACTGGGCGGATCCGGACCGCGCGCGCCGGATGACCACGACCGAGCAGATCGTGTGGGCGCATCGGGTGGACAAGGACGCGGAGGTGACGCCGGGCGCGACGCTCAGGGTCTACGCCGACCTGCTTCCCGCCTCGGACGGCACGGCGCCGTTCGCGATCCACACGTTCAATCAGATCACCGGCGGTCAGACGATCGACCCACGGCAGGCGGCTGTCGCGAACGACCACTTCGTCTTCACCGGCCGCGAAGACGATGACCGGCAGACGCGAATCGGTTACGAGTTCGCCCGCACGCACGGCATCGAGAAGCCGTACTATGCGACCCCGGGCGACGGCATCTTTCACTTCTACTTTCCCGAACAGGGACTGGTCCTGCCAGCCCAGTTCATCCCGGGCGCGGACTCGCACAGCCGCGCCTATGGCGCGTACGGCGCGGTCGGGATCGGCGTCGGCTCGACGACGCTCGGGTTCGGATGGGCCACGGGGCACATTTACTTCACGCTCGCGAAGCAGCGCCGCGTCGTGTTCGCCGGAAGGCTCCAGCCGTGGGTCAGCGGGAAAGACATCGTGCTCGAGCTGCTGCGGCGCTGGGGTGCGCGCCAGGCGCAGGGGATGTCGGTCGAGCTCGTCGATCGTGATCGACAGTTGCCCATCGCCTATCGCAACACGATCGCGAACATGATGGCCGAGGCCGAGGCCCAGAACGGGGTGTTCGGCCCAGACGAGATCACGCTCGGCTGGTACCGGGCAAAGGGCATGACCGATCTGCCATATCCGGTCGTGCGCCCGGGTGACGATAGCCGCTACGAGCTGGACGAAGAGCTGCGGCTGGACGCGGTGGTGCCGATGATCGCGAAGCCGTTCAGCCCCGGCAACGCGTTCCCGGCGGATGAAGTCGCCCGCGAGCGGATCACGTTCGACAAGGCGCTCATCGGCTCCTGCACGAACGGCAGCTATGACGATCTGCTGAGCGCCGCGCTGGTCGTGCGCGCGGCGCGCGAGCAGGGCGTCAGGAAAGCGGCCAAAGATTTCGTGATTTTTCCCGGATCGGGCGGCGTTCGTCAGCAAATCGAGCACCCCGATCCGCGCCTCGGCGGGGAGTCGATCGCGAACGTGTTTCGGTCGGTCGGCGGCGCGATTCGGCAGTCCTGGTGCGGCCCGTGCTTTGGGCAGGGGCCCGACGCGCTGTACAAGGGGCAGCGCGCGATCACCTCGTTCAACCGGAACTGGCAGAATCGGATGGGGGTCGGCGGAGAGGGGTATCTCGCGAACCCGGCGGTCGTGGCCTCGTCCGCGCTTCTGGGGTTCATGGGGCCGCCGAGCGAGCTCGGGCTGCGCTGGCAGCCCGAGGTTTTCGGCTTGTGAGCCTTGAGCCCTATTTCTTTTGCAGCTCGTCGCGTCAGCGAGCATCCACGACGATGAGTCCCCAGGGACTTCCGCCGGTGGTGACACGCGCCTCCACGGTTCCCGTGGCGACGTCGATGATCGAGACGTCGCCGGACGGACCGTTCGCTGTATAAAGCTTGCGACCGTCGCCACTGACCCCGATCCCCCACGGTCGCGCGCCGACACGTTCGATGGAGCGCGCCACTCGGCGACCCGCCACGTCGATCACGGCCACCGAGCCCGCACGCCCGAGCGAGGTGAAGACCTCTCGTCCATCCGCAGACAGCACCATTCCCATCGGCCGCGGGGGCGTCGGCGTCCCCTCGGTGCGGGGAATCTGAACGGTGCCGGACGCCTTGTGCGCGGCGGCGTCGACGACCGTCAGGACGCCCGCGTTCTCGTTCGTCACGAAGGCCGTCGCGCCATCCGTCGTGAACACAACCGCGCGCGGCCTCGCTGCCGTGGGAATGCGGGCCACCACCTGCAAGGTCGTGGTGTCGATGGCCGTGACCTCGTTGGTTCCTTCAGACGTGACGTAGACCTCGCGCCCGCCGGGCCTGACCGTGACGCCTTCCGGCTCCTCACCGACGCTGACGCGGCCTCGAATCGTCCCGGTGGCCACGTCGACCGCGGACACTTCCGCCGTGTCCTCGTTCGACACGTAGAGCGTCTTCCCGTCGGGCGAGAGATCGAAGGACTCCGGATCCGGACCGCTCGTGAACGTCCGAACCAGCGTGAGCGTCGCAAGATCCACCACGCCGATGCCGTCCGCGGAACGGTCGGCCGGTGGAAGAGAGGACTCATCGACGCCGGGCCCGGCGATGGGTGATCCCGAGAGCGCCACGAAAAGTCGCGCGCCGTCGCGGGACGCGCGGATGCCGCGCGGCCGCTTGCCGACGGCGATGCGTGTCACGACCCGTGCGGCGACCGGATCGATGACGACCACGTTGCCGCCGGTTTCGTCCGAGACGTACAGGCGGGTCTCGGCAGCTCGCTCGGGAGAGGATCGCCCGCAGGCTAGGGCGGCGAGCGTCAGAACGACCGCGACCCGCCGGCCGCGTCTCGCCAGATTCCGGGTCGGCCTCTCAAAATCGAATCGCATTCTTGGTATTATGCTGCCTCCTTGCCCATCAACGAGAAGATCGCTGCCGCCGAGATCCTGCTGGCCATCACGATGGTTGCCGCCATCGGACTGATGGCACAGACTCCTCCCCAGCCCCCGCCGCAAACTCCACCCACACCGACGCCTGCGGGTCCGGGCGGCCGCGGTGGGCGAGGGACCGGCGGCGGTGGTGGTGGTGGCGGCGCCTACCCTGTACGTCCACCGGCGGATCCTGTCATCCTGGAGCGCGGCAAGGCACTCTACAGCGTGAACTGCGCGTTTTGCCACGGCGCAGACGCCCGGGGTGCCACGGCGCCGAGCCTGCTTCGTTCCGCGCTCGTCTTGAACGATCAGAATGGTGAATTGATCGCGCCCGTCGTGCAGAACGGCCGGCCGGACCGCGGCATGCCGAAGCAGGGCGATCTCACCACGGCACAGATTGCCGAGATTGCCACCTTCATTCACAGCTTCCGGGTCGGTGGCTACGACATCTCCCGCGAGCGGCCTCCGAGCATCGTCGTCGGCGACGCGCGGGCCGGGGAAGCGGTCTTCAAGGCGAAGTGCGGCGCGTGTCATTCACTCACAAGCGATCTCAAGGGCTTCGGCGCGAGGGTCACCGATCCGCGGCAGCTCCAACAAACATGGCTCATGCCCGGTGGCCGCCCTTCGACAGGCTCAGGGCAGGCGGGGGGACGCGGAGGCGGCGAGAACGTGACGAACGTGTCTCCGACGACGGTCACGGTCACGCTGCCTACGGGACCAAAGGTCGAAGGCCGGCTGCGTCGCATCGACGACTTCAACGTGACCCTCACGCTGGCGGACGGCACCGATCGCACGTTTCGCCGGGACGGCGACACGCCGGCGGTGGAGATCCACGACCCTCTGACGCCGCATCGAAACCTGCTGAGCACCTACACCGACGAAGAGATTCACAACCTGACGGCCTTCCTGGTGACCGTGAAATGACAGGCCACACCAAACTCCTGTTCGTCCTGTCGATGTGCGCGATCCCCGCTGTCCTCGCGGGCCAGAACAGCCTCGCGTTGGACCCCAGGGAACTGCTCAAGCCGCTTTCCGAGTCGTGGCCCGTCTACTCGGGTGACTATTCCGGCAAGCGGTTCAGCGCGTTGACCGAGATCAACCAGTCCACCGTGAAGCATCTGACGCTGGCGTGGTTCGCTCGGCTGACCGGCGGCCGCGGCGGCCGGGGTGGAGGTCCCTCCATCGTGGGCGGCGTCGGCACCACCGAATACGCCGGCTCCACGATCAGGGGCTCGATCCTGCAGGTCAACGGGGTCCTGTACGTGTCGGCGCCCGACAATGTGTGGGCCATCGACGCGCGCGACGGACGCGAGATCTGGCATTACTTCTGGACGACCAGAGGCGGCACCCATATCGGCAATCGCGGTCTCGGGATGTACCGCGACTGGCTGTACCTGGAAACACCCGACAACTATCTGGTCAGTCTCGACGCGAAGACGGGCAAGGAGCGCTGGCACAAGGAGATCTCCGACTTCGATCAGCAGTACTTCTCGACGATGGCGCCGATTGTCGTGGGGAATCATGTCCTGGTCGGAACCAGCAACGATCTCGACGCGCCCGGCTTCCTCCAGTCATTCGATCCCGAGGACGGGTCGGTTCAGTGGAAGTTCTACACCGTGCCGATGAAGGAGGGCGATCCGGGACTCGAGACCTGGAAGGATCTCGATGCGGCGAGCCACGGCGGCGGGCATGCGTGGAACCCGGGTTCGTACGATCCCGAGACGAACCTTTACATTTTCGGGACCGGAAACCCGACGCCGGCCTACACCTCGCAGAGCCGCGGCGAGGGCGACAATCTTTATACGTGTTCCATCGTCGCGGTCAACGTCAACACCGGGAAGATGGCCTGGTACTACCAGACATCGCCGCATGACACCCATGACTGGGACTCGGCGCAAACGCCGGTGCTCGTGGATGCGGGATTCAACGGGCGGCCGCGCAAGCTCGTCATGACTGCCGGGCGCAACGGCTATTTCTTCGTGCTCGATCGGGTCACCGGCGAGCACTTGGTGACCAGTCAATTCTCCGACACGGTGAACTGGGCGAGAGGTCTTAACGAGAAGGGCCAGCCGATCCGCAATCCCGCGAAAGATTTCCACATCGGCGGCGCGCTCGTGTCGGGCAACAACGGCGGCGCGACCAACTGGCCGCCCCCGAGCTTCAGCCCCCAGACGGGCCTGTTCTACGTCCCCCTCAGCGAGACCTACGCCATGTACTACCTGACCGAAACCGATCCCCGCGGGGCGATGGGGCTCGGCGGCAAGGAAGAGGCGGGCGTCGGGTCCATGGGCAGCTATCTGGCGGCGATCGACTACAAGACGGGAAAGACGGTCTGGAAACACCGCTATCCGGGCACGGGCGGCGGGGGTGCCAGCGGTCTGCTCACGACGGCCGGCGGGCTGTTGTTTGGCGGCGACATCAGCGGGAACCTGGTGGCGTACAACTCTGCGAACGGCAAGATCCTGTGGCACTCCCGAATCGGCTCGGTGTCGAACGCGCCGCAGACCTACCTGCTCGACGGCCACCAGTATCTGCTCGTGGCCGCCGGCGACACATTGTTCTCGTTTACATTGGCTGAGTAAGTGGCCCGATGAAGCCATCCACGGTATTCCTTGGGGAGATGACGAATCCCGAAGTCGAAGCGTTTCTCAAGACGCATCACACGGTCATCATTCCTACCGGGGCCACCGAGCAACACGGCCCGCACGGACCGCTCCTGACCGACGTGCTGATCCCGCAGGAAGTGGGGCGGCGCGTGGCGCCGCAGATCGGCGCGCTGGTCGCACCGCCGATCAACTACGCCTTGTCATATCCGCACGTCGGCTTCACCGGGCTCGTGCACATTCGGATTCCAACCTTCATGGCCCTCATCGCGGATCTCTGTGCGTCGTTCGCGGCGTCTGGGTTCAAGCGCATCATTTTTTTGAACGGGCACTACGACAATACCTACGCGATCGCATATGGGTGCGCCGAGGCCGCGGACAGAATGCCGCAGGGCGTCAAGGCGTTTCCGATCAACCACTGGGACGGGCTCACCGGGGAGGAAGCCGCGGAGTTCTTCAGCCTGCAGACCGGGCTGCACGCGAACGCGGCGGAAACATCGGCCGTGCTCGCGATCAACCCCAAGCTCGTCGATCTCGAGCGCGCGAATACCGAGTTTCCGCCGTTCCCGGAGTTCACCGTGAACGCCGCCCCGGTGCATACGGCGTTCTTCTTCACCTCGCCCGGGTCGGTGTACTGGGCCACGAAATCAGGTACGTGGGGCGACGCCCGCACATCCACGCCGGAGCTGGGCGAGCGCTACATCCAGGCCGCGGTCCGCTCGACGCTCGCGGTGCTGGAGAACATCGAGAACACATTCGCGGCGATGCCGCCAAGATAGCGGCAGCGGTACCCACCATGCGCAAGAGCGCACGTCCCGACGGTCTTCCGACGGGCGCCACCGAATCTGACCCGAACGCGTGCTGAGCTCGAGGCGGCAATCCGTCACGATGAGAACCGGTTCAGGAGATCCCTTCGCGGCTTCGCGGCCGATTCATGGCTTCGCGCCGGCGCCGCGAGCGAGCGTCACCAGCCGATCGGTGCTGACCTTGGTCCAGCTCTCGCGATCCCCGTCTGGCCACTGGACGACGACCGCCGAGACGGCTGATGACGAACCGAGGCCGAAGTGGACACGCACATCGCTCGCGGAGAGATAGCTGCCGTCAGTCCTGACGCGCCGCCATAGCGTGGGCCGTCCGGTACGCTCCACGCCGATCCGTGCCCCGAACGCGAAACGATTGCCGGGGCCCTGATCGAGCCGGACGTCGAGCCAGTGATGCCGCCCGCCGGTCTGATTGAGGAGCAGCCTCACAGGCCCGTTGTTGTTCGTGACGATGATGTCGACGTCCCCGTCATTGTCGATGTCGCCGAAGCTCGCGCCGCGGCCGATCTCGGCGCGCGCGAACGCGGGACCTGCCAGCGCGCTCGTCTCCTCGAACCGTCCAGCCCCGGTATTGCGGAACAGCTGATTCTTCATGCGGAACGGGAACGGTTCCCCCCGTTGCGCCTCGACGATGTTGACGGCGCCATTGGCGACGAAGAGATCGAGCCATCCATCGTTGTCGTAGTCGAGCCAGTCGGTGCCGAAGCCGGTGAGTGCCGCGGTGGGGAGCGCAAGCCCCGTCCTGGTCCGCGCGTCCTCGAAGTTGCCACGCCCGTCGTTCACGTACAGCACGAAGGTCTCACCGGCGATGTTCGTGACGAACAGATCTTCGTCGCCATCGAGGTCGAAGTCGCCGGATGCGATACCCATGCTGCCCTCGGGATTGCCGATCGCGCTCAGGGCCGACCCGGAGAGCAGCCCCTCGTCGGCGAACGTCCCATCGTGCCGGTTGATCCAGAGCTGGTTTGGCGTCGCGTCGTTGGCGACGTAGAGGTCGAGCCACCCGTCGCCGTTGTAGTCGCCGGTCGCGACGCCAAGGCCCGCACCGTCCGCCTTGCTGATCCCCGCGGCCTCGGTGACGTTGGTGAACCGACCGTTGCCCTCGTTACGGTACAAGCGATCGGGAGCGGGTCGATACGCGCGTGGACTGCAGTAGTCTCGTGCCCCCACGGCATCGTGGCACAGCTTGTTGCCCGCCACCGTGAAATCCAGGTAGTTGGCGACGAACAGATCGAGGTCGCCGTCCCGATCGTAGTCAAGGAACGCGGCGCTGGTGCTCCAGAGCGGGTCGCTCACGCCCGCGGGGGTCGTCACGTCGGCGAAGGTCCCGTCGCCGTTGTTGCGATAGAGCGTCTCGGGGCCGAATGAGGCGACGAACAGGTCGAGGTCGCCGTCGTTGTCGTAATCGGCGACGGCCGCGCCCATGCCGTACGCGCGCAGACCGACCCCGGCGCGCTCCGTCACATCGGTAAAGCGCAGCGTGCGGCGGCCGTTCGCATCGATCGTGAGATCGTTGCGAAAGAGACGACTGGCGACCGGCTCGCGACCGCGCGGTCCGGGGGCGGCCGCCTGGCCTCTGGGTGCGGCCCCCGGCCCGAGCGCGCCGCCCTGCACGAGAAAGACGTCGAGGTCGCCGTCGTTGTCGTAGTCGAACAGCGCGACGCCGGCGCCCATCGGCTCGGCCATGTAGTAGCGTCCGGTGGCGCCATTCACGTGCGTGAACGCGAGACCGGTGGCGGAGGCCGACTCGATGAAGATCGACTCGGCGGCCGGCGAGTGCCGTGTAGGGCTCTTGGATCCTCGTTGGCCCCACACGGGCACCACGCCCAGCGCGGCGAGCGTTGCCGCGGCGACGCACAGGACCGGAGGAGTCACGGCGCGTCCGCTCATTTCAACCGCGCGAGGTCGCGTTCGATCGCCGCTGCGAGGTCGTGCTGTCCGTGCTCCAGGGCCAGTCGCCTGGCTTCCGTGGCCCACGTGATCCCTCTGTCTTTGTCGCCAGACCTGACGTACGCGCTGGCGAGCGCAAAGAGATAGCGCGGCGCCTCGGCGTCGCGTGGCTGGGTCAGCTTCTCGAGTTCCACGATGGCCTCCTGCGCACGACCGAGCGCGAGGAGCACGCGACCCAGATTGAACCGCGCGAGCCGGAAGGCCGGTTGACTGTCGACGGCGTGTCGGTACGCCGCGGCCGCCGCGTCGAAGTTTTGCTCGCGCTCGAGCGTCTGGCCAAGATTGTTGTGGGCCTCGGCGTGCTGCGGATTGACGGCGAGCGCCTGCTGATAGGCCTCCGCCGCGCGGTCCCACTTCTCTTGCAGGCCAAGCAGCACGCCGTAATCGTAGTGAGCGTCGCCCAGATTGACCCCCAATGCCACGACGGCCCGGTAGTGTTCTTCGGCCTTGATCCAGTTGCGTGCGCGGCCATACAGCGTGATCAGGTTCGCGTGCGCCTGGGCGAACGACGGGTCGCGAGCGAGCGCCGCTTCGTGCGCGGCGCCGAATTCGGGGACCAGCGCAAGAGCGTGCTGCAAATGAGGGATGGCCGCGTCGTGGCGGCCCTCAGCGGCCTCGATGCGTCCGAGCCCGAGATGGGCCGCGGGCTCGCACGCCGGCTCGCCGGTCAGTACTTCGAACAAAGGCCTGGCCTCCTCGAGCTCGCCGGTCTCGAGCAGCGCTTCGGCGAGCTTCAGGCGTGCCGGCAGGTAACCCGGCGAGACCGCCAGCGCTTCCCGCAGCCGCCGAGCGGCTTCGTCATGTCGTGCGAGGCGCTGCAGCACGACCGCGTCCAGGTAGTGCCACTCGAATACGCGCGGCGCGAGCACCTGCGACCTCGCGTACGCTTCGTGTGCAGCGCTCCACCGCTCCCACGCATGGAGCATCCGGCCGAGCGCGCCCACGGCGTCCGGGTCGGTGGATCGTGCGGACGCGCGTCGGTGTGCGCGTGAGACGGCGTCGCGGGCGGACGCGGGGTAGACGTCGAGCGCGAGACGAGGAAGCGGCGGCAGCGTCGTCTGCGCGGCCGCAGGAGACACGATCGGGAGAAGCGCCAGCACCGCCGCGGCGCCGAACCGTCCGTACATGTCCGTGAAGGGGAACCGCCTAGTAACGAAGCGAAGCTTCGCTACTGAGCCAGTGTAAAGGCGTAGAGGCAATCCCCGGCGCCGATCACCACGAACTGGCGACCGTCGAGCATGTAGGTCGTCGGCCCATTGCTCGGGTTCGACAGGAGCCCCGCATGCCAGAGCGGGTGACCGGTCGCGGCATCATAGGCGACGAAATTGCCCGAGCCGTCGCTGCCGAACAGCAGGCCGCCGGCTGTGCTCAGCAGGCCCATCACGCCCCCCTGCGACAGCGGGTGTCGCCACACCATTTTGCCGCTCTTCGGGTCGATGGCCTTGAGGGAGTTCGTCCGGCCGCCACTTCCGCCACCGCCGACGCTCCCGCCGCCAAAACCTTGCGGATGTTCGTCGGTGTCGGTGAGGTAGTTCAGGCTGTAGCCCTGCGACGTGCCAACATAGAAGAGCCCGGTCTGCGGGCTGTAGCTTGGCGGCGGCCAGTTGGTCGCCGAGCCCGGCGAGACCAGCACGCCGTCGACCGTCGGGTCTTTCTTCGGATCGGGGATCGGCTGCCCCTTGGCGTTCACGCCCAGCGACCAATTCATGAAATCTGCGTAGGGGACCGTCAGCAGGCTCTTGCCATTGGTGCGATCCAGCAGAAAGAAGTATCCGTTTCGCGCCGCCTGTGCCAGCAGCTTGCGCGGCTGACCGTCGATCGTCGCGTCGAACAGCACAGGAACCTGCGTGCTGTCCCAATCGTGTGTGTCGTGCGGCGAGGTTTGGAAGAACCACACCATCCTTCCCGTATCGGCGTTCAAGGCGACGATGGAGCAGGTAAAGAGATTGTCGCCCTTGCGGCTCTGCGGGGCGAACACCGGATTCGGATTGCCGGTCGGCACATAGATGAGGTTCAGCTCGGGATCGTAGGTCGGCGGCTGCCACGTCATACCCCCGCCGTGGGTCATGGAGTACACATCCGGCCACGTGTCGGAGCCCACGTCGTCCATCTTCTGCGGCGTCGTGTACCAGCGCCACTCGAGGTCGCCTGTCTCCGGATCGCGCGATTCCAGATAACCCTGCACGTCGAGGGAATCGCCGCCGATGCCCACGATGACGTGGTTCTTGATGACGATCGGTGCCGGCGTGCAGAAGTATTGCTGCCTCACGTCGGCAATCTCTTTGTGCCAGCGTTCCTGGCCCGTGGCCGCGTCGAGCGAGACGAGATAGCAGTCGGGGGTCTCGAAAAATAGGGAGGTGCCGTGCATCCCCATGCCGCGATTGCCGATGTGGATGCCGCCGCGAGTGCGCCAGGCATAGTGCCAGGTTTCCTTGCCGGTGCGCGCATCGACGGCATACGCGTGGTCCGGAGCCGACACATAGAGAACGCCGTTGACCATCAACGGTGTCGCCTTCATGGTCACGCTAGTGGGAGGGCCGCCCCAGTAGTAAGGATCGCCCGGCTTGTATTCGCCGCCCGAATTCGGACCGTCCAACGAGGGGTCGGCGCGGTAGATCCAGGCCAGCGACAGCGTCTTGATGTTGGACGAGTTGATCTGGTTCAGCGTGCTGTAGCGCCGGCCCGTGAAATCGCCATGATACGTCGGCCAGGCATCAACCGGCGGCTTGCCCAGCACGGACGGATCGAGACCTTGACCCTGTCCGGAAAGCACCGCCGGCAGTGCCGCCAGAAGCAGGGACCCGAACGTTCGCCGCGTGCTCATCTTGGTTTCACGACTCCTTCAGGCTGACCAGGTAGGCCGTCAGGTTATGGATGTCCGTATCCGTGTACTTTGGCAGGAGATCGATATGGCCTTGAAGCGGATCGCTCACGTGAATCTTGGGACTGTCGCCGTTGCGCAGCCAGGAACGCGGCGCGCCCGACGCATCTCGAATGGTGATGTCGAAGTCGGTCAGCCGAACGAGAACGCCCGTGACGGTCTGACCTGAAGGCAGCGTGATGGTCGCCGTGGCGGCGCGCGTCGAGGACTCGGGGCCCCCTCGTCCTCCGCTGCCGCCTGACACGATCAGGCCCTGAATGACCGGAGGATCGAGTCTCGCGCCGATGCCCCTCAGATCGCCGGTCGCCGAATGACAGGTGTGGCATCCACCGGCGCCATGGAAATACGCCTCGCCGGCCCTGGCATCTCCGGTGAGGATGTTCAGCACCTTGTAGTTCGATCGCTCCGCCGCATACGTAATCTCGCGGTGCAGAAGCGTGGCGAGGTCGGAGACTTGCGCGTCGGTCAGGTCGCTGAAGGTGGGATGGCGTTTGGTCGGCCCGACGACCTTCAGGTATTCGCTAATCCGTTTCCCGTTGAGATCTTGCAAGACGAGGACGGAGCGGATCAAGTCCGGCCCGGGAAGGGCCGCCCCACCCCGCCCGCTGGAGCTGTGGCACGAGGCGCAGCGACCGCCAAAGACTGCTCGGCCACGGACGACTGCTGCTTGATCGAAGGCTCGAAGTCGTGCGACGCCTGCTGGTTCGCTGCTCCCGCGTCCTCCCTGGATGGCCGCAAAGGCCGGCGGGGCCGCGCCCCGAGACGATTGTGTGGCTGACGGCGCGGCGATGCCAACGCCTGTGGTCAAACACGCGACGACGACCGTGACGCGTTTGAAACTGATCGTCATGATCTGTCCAGTGACCAGAACGGCCCCGCCGAAGTCGGTTCGACGGGGCCGTGGAGGTGACTTTGACGCGCTAGAAGCTATACCGCAGTCCCAGCCGGACCTGCCGTTCGATGTATGCGGCGTTGGTGAGCCCCGTGCCGCCCGCAATGCCCGAGATGACCATGAACGTGCCGCTGTTCCTATTGGTGTTCGGGTTCGCGAACACCGGGTGATTCAGGACGCTCGCGGCTTCGATCCGGAGCTCGAGCCGGCTCGTCTCGCGCATCGGGAACGAGCGGAACACCGAGAAGTCGAGGTTCCACCCGCCCGGACCGCGGAACTGGTTCCGTCCGGTGTTCCCGAAGCGGATGCCGGTTGGCTGCTCCCAGGCGGCAGGATCGAAGTACGTGCCGCTCGAACCAATCTTGCCAAGTGTCGTCACCGTGCCGACGAGATCCGCCGTCTGGGTGTTGCCGGGCGTGTTCAACACGGTGCCACTCGCCGTCACCGTGAAGGGCGTACCGCTGAAGGCACCGAACACGCCGTTGACCTGCCAGTCACGGACGACCGCCTTCGCGATGTTGCCGTAGCTCCCCTCCACGCTGCCCTGGTACCGTGGCGTTTGGTCGTTTCGAGCCGCGATTTCGTTGAATGCGCCGGATACTAGCACAGACGCGGTCGTCCAGCGCTACCGCGATCGCTTCACCAGGGGAGCGGGGTGGTCGTGAGCGCCTCCTTGCAGAACTGGAAGCACTTCGGCATCTCCACCAGCGGATCGCCTGCGTACTCGAACTCGATGTTCGCCGGGATCGGCCACTTCTCCTTGCGCAGGAGCTGCAGCACGTCCTTGATCGGCGTGTCGCCTGCACCCCACGGCGTGTTGCCGCCGCCGTTCGTTGCCTTCTTCTTGTCTTTCAAGTGCAAGTTCGTGATGCGCGCGTGGTGCTGCTTGATGAACGCGACGGGGTCATAGCCGGCCTCGGTGTAGTGACCGATGTCGAGATTCGCCCCGAGGTATTTCGATGCGGCCATGACCGCCTCGAAGCTTTCGGGCGTCGCGACTTCATCGGGATTCGTGACGTTCGCGTGGCCGTGGAAGCCGACCAGCATCCGGTGTTTCTCGGCGAACGGCGCCAGGCGTTTCGCCATGCTGACCTGCGTGGAGGTCGAGATGGCGCTGACGCCGAGCCCTTTCGCCATCATGAAGGCGTACTCGATCTCGTCATCCTTGGTATTGCGGACGTTCATGTTGTAGCAGAGCAGCCGCAGGTCGATGCCGGCATCTTCGATCTTCTGCCGGACCGGCTTGAAGGTGGCCTCTGTCGCGGACATGCGCCACTCCTGAGAGGCCTTCGCCGCGGCTTCCCGCGCGGCCTCCTGTTCCGGGGTCAGCGTCCCGCGGCCACGGCCGCCGCCTCCACTGCTCGGGGCGCCCGCGAGCGCTTCGGCATGGTTGGACATCAGCTCCATTTCGCCAAGACCGATCGTGACGTAGGCTTTGATGATGTCCTCGGCGTTCGGCATGGTGCGGAAGCTGTAGGTGATGGCGCCGATCTGGACGCCGTTGATCTTGGAATCGATGCTCGCTTGCGCCGACAGCGGGCTGTTCGCGATCGCCCAGGAGGCGGGGAGACCTGCCAGGGCGAGCTTCCCGAATTCGCGTCTCGAATAACGCATCGGTCGCCAACCTTTCTTCCGCTCATGTCAGTGGAATGTCGGAAACAGCTTCGACCGCCACCCATTGAGCACCTCGACACGGACTTTTCTGCGAAAGAGCGGGCGGTGTGACCCGCCCGCTCCCGGCATCCGCACCCGTGGGCTTTGGCACACCCAATTATTTCACTGCACCGGATGTAAACGGTTGCAGGAGAATAGCAGGACCGGCCGGGCCGGGCAAGCGCCTGAAAGGTCCGATAACGCGTGCCACAGACGCCAACGCAGTGACGAAGGGGAGGGAGCATGTCTCGTAGACTCACCCGGCGCGATTTCTTCAGGAGCGGAAGCCCCGGGCTGAACGTCCGCTGGGACGCTGCGAAGCTGGGGATCACCGGCCAGCAGGTCTCCCAGATTCTCGATACGACCGAGCCGCGAATTCTGGTCGGCGCTTCCCGAGGTGCGCAAAACGGCGTGTCGATCACGGCGTTCAACCTCGCGCCCGGAGACGAGGCCCGGGTCGCCGACCGCCTCCATGCCGTGCTGTCGGCGGCGCGTGTCTCGACCGCGCCGGAGTCACCGAAGTCACCCGTCGTGGACCTGACGGGCGTGTGGGATGTTCACATCGACTTCGGAGCCAGCGCCGGTGAGCACTCGGTGTCGCTCCAGCAGCAGGGCGGCCTGATACAGGGGGTGCACCGTGGCGAGTTCGTGGCGCGTGATCTGACCGGCACCATCGACGGCAGCGCCGTTCAGTTTCGCAGCAGTCTGCCGGAGAACGCGATCGGCAACGCGCTGTCGTTCACCTTCACGGGCAAGGTCGACGATGACGGCATGTCCGGCGACCTTGACATGGGTGAGTACTTGAGGGCCCGGTGGAGCGCCAGACGGCACAGCTACGCGCGCGGATAGTGGCAGGTCGCGGGGGTGGGACCGCCCCGCGACGACCCTCTAACGAGATGTTTCAGGGCCGCTTCGGCCCCGGGCCTCCTGTCCGAACCACCATTGCGGCGGCGGGCGGCATCCCCGGAAACTCGCTGGTCGAGATCGACGTGATCGTAGTCATCTGACTCACGCCCGTCGATCGATGTTCCCAACGGACGCGACTCTCGCCCGGAGTGATGTCATGAGACTGAGGACCAGGTGCGCTGCCGGGATACTTCCTGTTCTTGTCTGGATGAGCGGCGTCTCGGCTCAGCAAAAGTACGATCTTCTCTTGAAGGGCGGTCATGTCGTTGATCCCAGGAACAAGATCAGCGCGGTTCGTGACATCGCCATTGCGGACGGCAAGGTCGCCCTCGTCGCAGCCGCCATCGATCCTGCCGCGGCCTTCAAAGTCGTCGACGTGTCGGGTCATTATGTGACGCCTGGGCTCGTCGACATCCACGTTCATGTGTACGCCGGGACCGGCGAACGAGATTCCTATGCCGGCGATAACAGCGTGTATCCCGACGGCTTCACGTTTCGGGCTGGCGTGACCACCGTGATCGATGCTGGATGCGCGGGCTGGAGGAACTTCGAGGACTTCAAGCAGCGCATCATCGATCGATCCAAGACGCGGGTCCTGGCGCTCCTCAATATTGTCGGCCATGGCATGCGGGGCGGGAAATTCGAACAGGACCTGGCCGACATGGACGCCAGGCCGGCGGCGGAGATGGCGCGTCGCTTCAAGAGCGTGATTGTGGGCATCAAGACGGCTCACTATGCCGGCCCGGAGTGGACGCCCGTTGAGCGGGCTGTCGAAGCCGGTACGCTGGCGAACCTGCCGGTCATGGTGGACTTCGGAAGCAATCGCTCCGAGCGCCCCATGAGTGAGCTCGTCACCAGGAAGCTCCGGCCGGGCGACATCTACACCCACGTGTATTCCGGGCTTCGGAATGAGCAGGACGAGTCTGGCCGTGTGAATCCCGCCCTCTTGGAGGCGCGAAAACGCGGGGTGATGTTCGATGTCGGGCACGGAGGCGGCAGCTTCTTGTGGCGGATTGCCGTCCCGGCGGTGAAAGCGGGGTTCCTCCCCGATTCCATTTCCACCGATCTCCACACGAGCAGCATGAACGCCGGGATGAAGGACCTGCTCAACGTGATGGACAAGTTTCTGGCGATGGGATTGTCGATCGAAGACGTGATGCTTCGCGCCACCTGGAATCCTGCCCGAGAGATTCGACGCGAAGAATTGGGTCACCTGTCACCAGGAGCCGTTGCTGATATCGCGGTGTTCCGGCTCGAGCACGGTCAGTTCGGCTTCGTCGATGTGTACGGGGCTCGATTGCGAGGCACGCAGAAGCTCAGCTGCGAGCTGACGGTTCGAGCGGGGAAGGTGGTCTACGACCTGAATGGCATGACGCGGCCGGACTGGGACACGCTGCCGCGCGACTACAGACAAACGGGTGACGCTCGCTGGGATGGAGTGACGCCCGCGCCGGTCAGCCGAAGTCCGCGGTAACGCACGATCGGCGCTCGACCGATGAATCCGGTGTAATCGGTTGCATCGAAACCGCGTGCGGCCTATCATCGATACTCACCCCTGTCTCGTGCCGTTCCGAAGCATCCACGAAGTCGCCAAGCGCGCTCGGGTCTCGACCGCGACCGTGTCGCGCACGTT
>JACOUA010000040.1 GCA_016178075.1 Acidobacteriota bacterium | reverse complement strand
GCTGTTCGCCAGCTACTTCTTCCTTCTGACGGGCTTTCACGGCACCCACGTGTTGGTCGGGGTCATCGTGCTCGCGATCCTGGCGATCCGATGGACGAAACGACTGGCGACGCGCGAAGGCGTCGAACTCGCCGGCTTGTACTGGCACTTCGTCGACCTTGTCTGGGTGTTCATCTTCACGCTGTTCTACCTCGTGTAGGCGTGTGTGGCTGGGAGGTCTTATGGTCGCGAAGCTCGGACCGCGGCGAAGCCGATTGTATTGGAGAACCTGGGTCGCCTTGCTCGTACTGACGGCGGTGATGTTGGCGGTCGACAGCTCACCGGGGCCGCGACTCGTCTTGGTGGTCGTGCTGCTCGGAGCCATGCTGGCGAAAGCCGCGCTCATTGGCGCGCATTTCATGCATCTGCGGTTCGAGCGGACTTCGCTGGCCGTAATTGTGATCATTGGGTTGCTGATCACGGGCGCAATCCTCTTCGTGCTCATCGCGCCCGACGCGCTGCGGATCGCCGCGATGACGCACCCGGGGCGCTGATGACAAGACATTGCGGAGTGATTCTGGTCACCGTATTGGGCGCACTCGCGCTCGTCGGTCCCGAGTCGGCAGCCGCCCAGTGCGCCATGTGCCGCCGGGCCTTCGCCTCCCCGGAAGGGCAGCAACTGGTGGCGGCGTTTCGGTCGGGCATCTTGTTCCTGCTCGCGGCCCCCGTCGCGAGCTTTGCCACGGTTGCCCTCCTCGCCGTCCGGAGACAGCGTCGTCATCACGCGACCCGGGAAGGGGAATCCGGTCGCGCTTCCGCTGGGGCGAGAGCATGAGAGCTGCCGCGATTGCCCTTCAGCCCTCGCGCTTCGCCACCGTCGACTTCATCGCGCTGGCAAGACCACGACTCAATGTGCTGGTCGTGCTCACTGCGTCGGTCGGGTATTGGCTCGGCGCCGCTCGCGGCGGCAACGCTTTGGTCCTTCTCGGCGTCGTTTTTGGCACCGCGCTCGTGGCAGCCGGTGCCTCTGCATTGAATCAGTTGCTCGAACGCGACATCGACGCGCTCATGCAGCGAACCCGCCTGCGCCCGCTGTGATACTTTTCGCGTCAGTCCTCGTCCCGGTCGCGATCCTGCCTACCCTCACTGGCGCGGCCGGACGGCTGTACGGCGCCGAGGCGCTCCTGTTCTCGACGTTGTTCCTGCTCGCCGCGATCCGGTTTGCGCGCCGCCGGGACTCGAGCGGCGCCAGGTGGCTCTTCGCCGCCTCACTGCTCTATCTCCCGTTGCTTTGGGCCACACTCCTTATCAACCGGCTCTAGTGTTGGATTCGCATGTCGCCCTTCGCGATGTTCCGCCTGGAACCGCCATCTGGCACGCCCGTTGCGGCAGCCTAGGCTTACTACGGGACGGCTGCCGGAAATCCGTCACTCCTGGACTGGTCGCCGTCTGCCGCGACCACGAGGGGACTCATGACGATGGGGATCGACGCGCCGGAGCGCGGGCACGACGCCGCTGCACCAGGTGTCAAGCAGATCGCGAGAGGGCTGTTCCTCACCGAGCCGCGCCGCCTCGAAATCAGGGAATTCGAGCTGCCCGAACCAGCGCCAGACGAGGCCATCGTTCGGGTCGCCGGGTGCGGTCTGTGCCACACCGACATCAGCTTCTACACCGGGGCGGTCAAGACCAGGCACCCGCTCCCGCTGATCCTTGGGCATGAGGTTTCCGGCACGGTCGAACGGGCCTCGCCGCCGTTTGACGCACTGATTGGCCATCGCGTGATCGTGCCGGCCGTCCTCCCGTGCGGGCACTGCGATCTGTGTGAGGCCGGCCGCGACAACGCCTGCGCCTCGCAAACGATGCCGGGCAATCACATCCACGGGGGCTTCGCGAGCCATCTGGTCGTGCCGGTCCGGCAGCTGGTGCCGCTCGAGTTCCTGAACGGACATCGGCTCGAGGATCTGGCCGTCATCGCCGATGCCGTCACGACGCCCTATCAGGCAATCACTCGCGCCCGGGTTCAGTCAGGCGACCTCGTCATCGTCATCGGTATCGGCGGGATCGGGACCTTCGCCGTGCAGATCGCGCGGGCCCTGGGGGCGCAGGTGGCGGCCGTGGACGTGGTCGACGATCGGCTCGCGCGCGCGGACGCGCTCGGCGCGCGCTGGACGTTCAACTCGCGGACGACTGACGGCAAAACGATCAAGGCCACCCTTCTGATCGCGAGCCATGTCAGCACGGCGCGATGGCGAATCCTCGAAATGAGCGGGACAGCCGCCGGCCAGGAGCTGGCCTGGTCGCTGCTCGTCCCCGCGAGCACGCTCGGCGTGATTGGCTTCACCAGGGATCGACCGGAGATCCGATTGTCGAACCTGATGGCGTTCGACGCCGTGGCGTTTGGAAGCTGGGGCTGCAGCCCGCGGCACTACCCCGAGGTCGTCCAGATGGCGCTGACGAACCGGATTCGGCTGGAACCGTTCGTCGAGTGTCACCCGCTCGACGAAGCGCCCGAGCTGTTCGCGCGCCTTGCCACCGGCGAGCACCCGGAGAAACGTCCGATCCTGATTCCTTGAGGAAGGGTCCACTGTCATGTTGCTCGATCACCGCCTCATCTCCGACATCGAGTACCGGACGATTCGTTTCGAGAAACGGCCGGCCCTCGATCGTGCGGGCGACCCTGTTCCGGATCTGTTCAACGCGTGGATCTGGCTGAACAACCCGTCGCAGCTCAACAGCTATACGACCGACGCGCTCAAGGAGCTGATTCTTGCGTTCCGCGACGCGTCGAGCGATCGCAGCGTCGTGGCCGTCGTGCTCTCCGGTGTGGGGACCAGGGCGTTCTGCTCCGGGGGCAACACAAAGGAGTACGCGGAGTACTACGCCGGTCGGGCTCAGGAGTATCGGCAGTACATGCGGCTCTTCAACGATCTGGTCACCGGGATCCTGACGTGCGACAAGCCGGTCATCAACCGCGTCAACGGGCTGCGGATCGCGGGCGGGCAGGAGATCGGCATGGCCTGCGACTTTTCACTGGCGTCTGATCTGGCGACCTTCGGTCAGGCGGGTCCGCGACACGGCTCGGCGCCCGACGGCGGGTCGACGGACTTCCTGCACCTGTTCGTCGGCCTCGCACACGCCACGGAGAGCTGCACGCTGTGCGAGCCCTGGTCGGCGTACAAGGCGTGGCGCCTGGGCCTGCTCAACGACGTGGTCGCAGCCCTGCGCCACGGCGGCCGGCTCATCCCGAATCCCACCGTCGTGACCAACGGCTGGATCGACCACGAGGGTCGAATCGTGTACGGCGAGTTCCTTTCCGGGGACGAGCTTGCGGCGGGACGGGGACTCGTCCAGACCGGCACCGTCGACCTGACGCCGCTCGACCGCGCGGTCGACGCGCTCGCGACGAAGCTGCTCTACACGATGCCCGAGTGCCTGACCAAGACGCTGGAGAGCCTTCGAAAGAAGAAGCTCGAACACTGGCACCGCAACAGCGAAACCAACCGCGCCTGGCTCGCGCTCAACATGCTGACGGAGGGACGAGCTGGTTTCCGGGCGTTCAACAACGGCTCGCGGAGCACGCGCGAGGTGGACTTCGTCGAGCTGCGCCGGCGACTCGCCCGCGGCGACACATGGGACGAGGAGATGTTCCGCGAGATCGCGCCTTCTCGCGAGGAGACGTCCGCTCATGCCCGATAGCCCCGGTCCGCTCGTCACGCCGTATCTGACCTGGACCGGCGAACGCCTCGACGACCTGTTCGCCCTGGCGCGCGATCTGACCGAAGACGCGACTTTCCCGACCGTTCACCGCTGGCGCGAATCGGGCGGCAAGGTGGTGGGCCACTTCCAGGTGTATTTCCCGGAAGAGATCGCGCACGCGGCCGGGATGCTGCCCGTCAAGGTCCGCGGCGCCCGCGTCGAACCCAGGCAGGCGGACGCGCGCTTCGGATCGTATTTGTGTTCGGTGATCAAGACCTCGCTCGAGGTCGCGCTGAGCGGCCAGCTGCCGCTCGATCTCTTCGTCAGCCATCCGATCTGCGACGCCGCGCGCAACCTGGCCGCCGTGTGGGGACGCAACTTCCCGTATCGCTCCGAGATCCTCTATCTGCCGCAGAATCCAAACTCGCGCTACGCGGCCACGTACCTCCGAGAGGAATACGCCCGGCTCAAGGGCGTCATCGAAGACGTCGCAGGACGCTCGATCAAGGACTCCGTTCTGAGACGCTCGATGCTCGTCTTCAACCGCAACCGTCGTCTGCTGCGGAGCCTCGGCCGGATCAGACGCGAGACGCCGTGGCTGCTCGCGGTGGACGAGGCGTACGTCCTCACCGCGATCGGCGGGCTCGTCCCGCGCGAGGAGCACAACCGGGTCCTCGCGGCCGCCCTGCCGCTCATCTGGACGCGCAACGCGAAACCGCAGGGGCGCATTCGGGTCGTCTTCGAGGGTGGCTTCTGCGAGCAGCCGCCGATCGATTTGCTGCACGCCATCTCGGAGTCCTGCTACGTCGTGGACGACGACCTGTTGGTGGGCCTGCGGTGGATCCGGAAGGACGTGCCGGTCGCGGGCGACCCGCTCCTCAACCTGGCCCGCGCCTATCTCGAGCACTCGACCTACAGCAGCGTGCAGCACGATCTGCGGAAACCGAAGGAGAAGATGCTGCTGCGACGGATTCGACGAGCCCGGGCCCAAGCCGCCATCATCACGGCGGCCAAGATGTGCGAGCCCGGCCTCGACGAGCAGGTCGCCTACACCCGGGCCCTGGACGCGAAAGGGCTTCCCTACTTCGTCAGTGAGTTCGAGGAACGCATGACGAGTGTTGATCACTTGCAGCTGCAGCTCGAGACGTTCGTCGAGAACGTGCTCTTCGCCTGACGATGCCTGTTCCTGTTGCGCCCTCATCGCCGAGCATCATCGGCCGCGGCCTGACGGAAGGCGCCCGACTGTTTCGCGAGTGGTTCGACCGGCTCGATGCCGCGGCGGAGCACGGCGAGCCCGCCGCCTACGTGTTCGTCATGGGCAGCCTCGCCGAGCTCCTGCGCTGCTTCGATTTCCAGCTCGTATTCCCCGAGATCAACTCGCTGCAGACGGCGGTGCGCCGGGTGGCGCACGAGTATCTCAACGAAGCCGAGGACTACGGGTACTCGCCCGACGTCTGCGGGTATGTCAAGGCGGATGTCGCCGTGCAGCTGAGAGACGGCCGGCACCCCATGGGGCGCATTCCCAAGCCGTCGATCGCCGTCCTCACCAACGCCTGCAACACCTATGTCAAGTGGGCGGAGATCTGGGAGCGGCTGCACGGGACTCCGGTCTTCACGCTCGATGTCCCGGGCACGCGCGCGGCCGGAGACGACGACCGCCCGGGCGACGCTGGCTTCGCCCGCGACGTTGCGTACGTCGCCGATCAGATCGCCGAGCTCATCGCACTCTGCGAGCGGGTGACCGGCATTCGGTTCGACATCGATCGTCTTCGTGCGTCGCTGGCGTACGCCAACGAGATGAACGCGTGCTTCCGCACCCTGCTCGACTTGAATCAGCGGGCGCCGGCGCCTTTCAATGCGGTGACCGACGGCACCGTCTACCTCGGGGTCCTCAACGGGCTTCGCGGCACGCCGGAAGGCCGCGCGTATTTTACCGACCTCCTCGAGGAGATGTGGCTGAAAGTCGACCGCCACGTCGGCACGGTGCAGCAGGAGGCGTTCCGCCTCGTGTTCGTGGGCGTGCCGTGCTACCCCATGTTCCGGCGATTCAGCGAGCTGTTCAGCGAGCGCGGCGGGACCTTCGTGAGCTCGACCTATTTATGGTTCGCCTCCGGCGGCGCGAGCGGCGCGTGGACGTACGACCTGGCGCGGCCGCTCGAGAGCCTGGCGGAAGGACTGCTCGTGAGCGTCCGCCGCGCGATGGACAGCATGTTCTTTCCGGATCGCGCGTTGGCCGAGCTGGTGCGGCCGTTCCGGGCGGACGGCGTTGTCTATCACGCCATCAAGAGCTGCCGAACCGTGTCGACCGGGCTCGCCGACGCGCGCCGGGCCTTCTCCGCCTCGTGCGACGTCCCGAGCTTGTTTCTCGAGTCCGACATGATGGACCGCCGGGTCATCTCGGAGGCGCAGCTCAAGAACCGCGTCGACGCGTTTTTCGAAGGGCTAGCGGTGAGACGCCCCTGATAGTGGTAGCGCAGATCTTTGGAGCCTTGAAAAAATCACTTACCACAGAGATCACAGAGCCCACAGAGAAGGAACCTCGCGTTTCTCTGTGTTCTCTGTGTGCTCTGTGGTGATCGTGAGGCGGAGCAGACGATGGCGTATGCCGCCGGCGTGGACGTGGGATCGACCCAGACCAAGGCGATCGTGATCGACGAAGGCGGACGCATCGCCGGGCGGGCGCTCATCGAGACGGGAGCGAACGTCGTCTTGGCGGCGAACAACGCTTATGCCGCGGCGCTGGCAACCGATGGCCTCAGCGAAGAAGAAGTGGAATTCGTGGTCGGTACCGGCTACGGCCGATACCGGGTCACGTTCGGCAACATCCAGATCACGGAGATCAGTTGCCACGCCCGCGGCGCGGCGCACATGTTTCCCGAGACCCGCACCGTCGTGGACATGGGCGGCCAGGACACCAAAGCCATCCGGGTTGGCGCCGGCGGTCAGATCGTGGACTTCTGCATGAACGACAAGTGCGCCGCCGGCACCGGCCGCTTTCTCGGCGCGGCGGCCGCGGCGCTCGAGATTCCTTTGGACGAGCTCGGCCCGACCGCCCTCACCGCCCGACGGCCCGTCCCCATCACGACGACCTGCACGGTCTTCGCCGAGTCCGAGATCCTGTCGTGGCTGGCCCGCGGAAAAAAGATGGAGGACATCCTGCTCGGCGTGCACCAGTCGATCGTGTCGCGCACGCTGGCCCTGATGCGGCGGGTCGGCATCGAGTCGCAGGTCACCTTCACCGGCGGCGTGGCCCGCAACATCGGCGTGGTAAAGGTGCTGCAGGAGGCGCTGGGGATGCCGCTCAACGTCAGCGATGAATCCCACTACATGGGCGCGCTCGGCGCGGCGCTCTTCGGTCTCGATCGCATCCTCGCCAGCCGCCAGCCGGCGATCCCAGCCGAAGCGCGGAGTGGGGCGTAGGGGTCCCCGCGAGCGCGAGGCTTGGCGGGGTGCAGCCGCCTTCGCGCAAGGCTTCGGCGGCCCGACGAAGCTCGAAGAGCGAAGTCGGCGGGTCCCCTCCGTTCAATCAGAGAGACGACATGATTTTCACCGCCGGGATCGACGTCGGCTCCACTTACACGAAAGCGGTCATCCTGAGCGAAGACGACCGCGTGGTCGGCCGCAGTCTCCGGCGCACGGGGTTTCGGCTGGTCGACGCCGCCGAGCAGTCGTTCGGGACGGCGCTTTCGGAGGCCGGCATTCGCCGAGATGACGTGAAGTATGTGATCAGTACTGGGTACGGGCGCGCCCTGGTGTCGTTTCGGGATCTGCAGGTCACCGACCTCACCGCGAACGCCCGCGGCGCGGCGTTCTTCTTTCCGTCGACCCGAACCGTGCTCGATGTCGGCGGCCAGACCGTGAAGGCGAGCCGCCTCGACGATCGCCTCCGCGTCACGTCGTTTCGCCTGAACGACAAGTGCGCCGCCGGCACCGGCGCGTTTCTCGAGAAGACCGCGCGCTATCTCGGCTACAGCACCGAAGAGATCGGACCGCTGGCCGCGATGTCCCGCCAGCCCGTGCCGATCTCCGGCGTCTGCGCCGTCTTCGCCGAGTCCGAGGTCATCAACCATCTCTCCCAGGGCGTCTCGCCGGCCGACATCATGCTGGGGGCCATCACCTCGCTCGTCGATCGATCCGTCCAGCTCCTGCGACGCGTGCGCATGGAACCGGAATTCACGCTGGTCGGCGGGATTCTCCGTTTTCCGTCGATGGTGTCGCTCTTGAGGGAACGACTGGGCGAGGCGGTCAACGTGCCGGCCGACGACATGGTGCAGTTCGCGGCCGCCATCGGCGCGGCCTGGTTGGCGCGCCGGCGGTTGACCGCCACCGCCTTGCACAGTTCTTCGTCTCTGAAGTCCCCCAGCTACCACGATTCGGTCAGGTGATGAAGTAGTGACGCGAGACGCAGCCTCGCGCATCATCCACGTCTGCGCGCTTCGGCGTCCGCGAGCCAGCCGCGCCGCAACTCGTCCTGTGAAACACTCGACAGGTACGGCTTTGTAGGGGCTCCGCACGTATCCAATCGGCCGTGGTGTGAACATCGGTGAGACTCCCGGCACTCGGAACGTTGTGCTGTCGGAATTCCGGGGCCGGCGCGTCAGCGCGCCGCGAGCGTGAGGAAGCGCGTGGGACGTCGGGCCGGTCCCGCAATGGTATCGGTCATCGCTTCGAGCCGGCGCCGATCGGGCACCGTCACGAAACGTCCGCGGACCTGAATCAGGTTCTGCCGG
>JACOUA010000182.1 GCA_016178075.1 Acidobacteriota bacterium | reverse complement strand
TTGCGCGCCTGGATGTCTTCGTTCTGGTAGTCCGCGTACACACGTCCGTGGTAGGTGTTCCCGCCCGACTTCGCGATGAACTGTGAAACAACGCCAGGCGTTGGCGTCTCCGCCGTGTGCGTCGCGGTCCCGACGTTGACCTCGTCGATCGATCCGTAGTCGTAATACCAGCCGGCGCCGCCCGTGCCCTCGGTATTGACGATGCCCTCAACCATCGGCCTGTGCTGCTGGGACTTCGTGTCGTACGCAAAGTACCCGGTTTGGGTCCCCGCGGCGCTTCCAGCCACGTCGATGCGCTGAACCTGAACAGCCGGTGCGGCCGCCAGGATCGTCCAGAAGTCGCGTGCGTTGGGCAGCGAGGCCAGCCGCTGATAGTCGAATGCGGTCGATGTCGTGGTCGATGTGACGTCGACGACCGGCGATTCGCCGCTGACCGTCACGCTCTCTTGCAGCGTGCCGATCTTCATCTCCGCATTCACCGTCGCGGTAAACCCGATGCCGACGCGAATGCCTTCGCGGGTGACGACGCTAAAGCCGGCGAGCTCGTACACGATCTTGTAGTCGCCCGGCGGCACCGCGGGAAACCGATACGTCCCGTCCTCGCTCGTGACAGCGGTCCGGACGCCCTGCATCGCAGGGCTCGAGATCGTGATCGTGACGCCGGGCAACACCGCGCCCGTGCTGTCAGTCGCCTTGCCGTTGATCGCCCCGGTTGTGGCCGTGATGGTTTGCGCCGCTCCCGACGTGGCCGCCAGGAGCAGGAGGGAGACGACGAGCGCCCCTACGCGATACATGCTGCCTCCTCAAGGGAAGTTCTCGTTGCCAGTTCTCGGTTGTCAGCCCTCGCCTGCCCTCAGAGTACAAACGACGCCTGACCGAGAACTGGGAACTGATCACTAAGTACCGGGAATTGAGCGGTATTGTAGGGGGGGAGCGGGAGTGATGCAATGTATCTTTCGAATCCAAGATTCCGGATCTCGCGGAAGCGGAGAGTCGCCGACAACATCGTCGCGCCCTTCGGCTGGCCACCGACGCTTCGGGGCCGGATTCCCCTGATCCCGGACGCCGATCCTGAATCCTGAATCTGCTCCCCTTATTCGCCCATCACCTGAATCACGATCTCGCGCGTGCGCGGATGCGTGTCGAATTCCACCAGGACGATTTGCTGCCAGGTGCCCAGCGAGAGCTCGCGATCGTGAAACGGCACGGAGAGCGACGGCCCGAGCAGCGCGGCTCGGACGTGACTCGAGCCGTTGTCGTCGCCCCACCGCAGGTGATGCCGATAGTCGGCGTGTCGTGGCGCCAGCCGCTCGAACATGGCGTCGAAATCGTGGACCACCCCCGGCTCGAATTCCGCCGTGGTCAACCCGGCCGTCGAGCCGGTGACGAACACCGTCACCAGGCCCGCCGAAAGACCGGATTGCGACACAATCGCCGCCACCTCGCTCGTCAGATCGAGCGCGTCACCCTGTCCGCGCGTATTGAGCTGTCGCGTGAACGTTTTCACCATGCCGGAAACCACCCTAACAGCTATACTGTACACGTTGGGTGTACAGGGTCAGGAAGCATCCGGCGCTGCGTCCGACCGTGAGCACCAGCGAGGCGCGGTGATGCGCATGGCCCGGCCTGTCGCGCTCCTGATTCTCGTCCTGTGGTGTCCCGCCTGCGCCGGGTCTGGTCAACAAAGCCAGGAAGCTCCCGCGGCCGATTCGGCCGCGCCAGCCAACCAGCTCTCGATCGGCGAGCGGTATCAGAAGGCCAACCTCGAGGTCACCCAGCTGTTGATCGAAGCCGACCGTCGGCAGATTGACGCGCGCGAGTTCCGGTCCCGCCATACCGGCATCACGCTGGCTTCGGTCAAGAACTTCGAGAGCGCGACCTACGACATGGAGAAGCTGGCCGTCGACCTCAAGAAGGCCCTTGGGAAGTAGCCGTGGTCGCGACGCCCTTGGGCGCGAGCGGCATCGCGCGGAGCCTGAGGCCGGTCGCGGAGAAGATCGCGTTGGCGACCGCGGGCGCCTGTCCTACGACGGAATAGCCGCCGGGACCGAGCCGGCGTGTCGCCCCAAGAGGCCGAACATGAAACGAGCTGTCCTTCTTCTGCTTCTGCTGACGTCGACGGGGCTCATCGCGCGCCAGGAAGCGCCGCAACGCCTGTTCGAGGCGGGCAAATATCAGGAGCTGGTGTCGCTCGTCGGCGACAAGCGCGATCAAGGCCCGGTCGAGCCCGAATGGACCTACCTGGCCGGGCACAGCTATCTCAAGATGAACGATCGTCGCGCGGCCAAAGACGAATTCGCCCGGCTCGAGGCGTTGGACGAGTCCGTGTGGAAAGACATCGGAGAGTCGGCGAAGCGGCTGGCCGAACGCGACGACGATGCGGCGCTCAAGGCCGCCACCCGCGCGGTCAAGGCCGACGCGGACCATCTGTACGCGAATTTTCAGCTCGGCCTGGCGTATGTGCACACGAGCAACTTCGCCAAGGCGGCCGACGTGTTCGCGAAAGCCACGCAAATCGACCCGCGATTTGCGTACGCGTACTACTACGCGGGCCACGCGTATTACAAAGCGAAGCGGCTGGATCAGATGGCGAAGTACTGGGCCACGTTTCTGAAGCTCGCACCGGAGGCGCCCGAGCGCGTCGCGGTGGAATCGATCATGAAAACCGTGAGAGGAAAGTCCTATCGCAGTTTTCAGTTCTCAGTAGTCAGTTTTCAGTATCAGATTGCTGCCTTCTTGGCCGCTTTCCGTCCCCTTCGACCTGATAACTGACTACTGACAACTGAGAACTGCTTTAGAACATCTGTCCGATCGAGAAGTACCAGCGGCCGCGGCGGGCCCCGCGCACGGGGGTCGAGACCGGAACGCCGAAGTCCACGCGGAGGAGCGCAAACGGCGTCGCGACCCGCAGGCCGACGCCGGTGCCGACTTTCAGATCGAACACGCTGAGCGCGCTCGCGGAACCGAACACGTTCCCCGCATCGACGAACCCGACCCCGCCGATCCATTTGTATAGCGGAAACCGGATCTCCTGGTTGAGCACGATCATCGCGTTTCCGCCGACGGGCTGATCCAGCACGTCCCGGCCCCCGATGGCGTCTTCTTCATACCCTCGAACGCTGTTGCCGCCCCCCGCGAGGAATTGCTCGCTCAGAATCAGATCCTGGCCGAATCCTCGTCCCATGCCCAGCCGCGCGGAAGACGCGAGCACGACGCGGCGTGTCGATCGGAAATAGGTCTGCTGCGCGAGAAACTTGACGAAGCGCAGATCCGATCCGAGCGCGCCTGGCGCGTATTCGAGGCTCGACGAGTGAAACGATCCCCGCGTCGTCTCGAAGGGGTCGTCGCGCGTGTCGACGACCGCGATTCCGGTCAGGCGGGCAATCCGGACGGTGAAGTCGATGCCGAGCGGGTCGTTCGGATCGACAGCCGGATTGAACGTGTGGTTCTGCTCCAGGCTGTAGCCGTACGTCACGTCCAGATGCGCGAACGGACGCACGCGCTGCTCGCCGGACACGCTCGACTTGTCCACGAAGATCGGAATCAGGGTGCCACGCTCCTCACGCGACCGTGTCACGAACAGGCTCGTCGTCGCCGCGAGCCCGAAAAGGCGCGGCGTGCTGACGAAGCCGCGCGCGAGCCTTTGATGCCGATCGAACCGGAGCGTTGAGCCGGCGGTGGCGGCCCGGCCGAACAGATTCCGATCCAGGAGCTCGGTGACGAATCCGGGAGAGAGGCCGCGGCCCTCGCCAGCCGGCTTCGCTTCGTCATCGAGCTGCAAACCGTATCGAAGGCGCCACGGCGGGCGCTCTTCCAGCGTCACGCGGGCGACGACCGGCTGCGGACCAGCAGGTGCGCTCGATGGAAGCGACGCTGCGACCGGCTCGATGTCCACGCGGCGGAAAACGCCGGTGTCAGAGAGGCGCCTCCGGCCCCGCTGCCACTCGGAGACGTCCACCGGCCCGCCCGGCGTGAGATCCAGCGCGCGTTCCACGACGTCGCGGCGGGTGTGCTCGAGCCCTTCGATGTCGGTCCGCTCCAGCCGCTGTTCGGCTCCTTCCCGCACCGCGAGCGCGAGATCGACGCGCGCACTCGACGAATCGGTCGCGGCGGAAGGCCGCACGGAGACGTCGTTGAACCCCAGACGACGATAAAGCCGCTCTACGCGCTGCCGCGCCTCTTCCAGCTCAATCGGTGTATAGCGGTCTCCGGCCTTCAGGCCGAGCGCCTGGCGCACTTCGTCCTGCCGCGACGCGGCCACGCCCTCGAGGCGGATCTGTCCAACCTGGTATCTCGGTCCCTCCTCGATGGTGACGGGGAGCTTCGCGCTCGTCGGCGTCGGGAACTGCACGGCGCCGATCTGCACCCGCGCAGCCAGCAGTCCAGAGGCATGGTAGAGATCCATCAGCCATCGACCGAACGCCGCCGGATTGAGCCAGGCCGCGAGTTCGACGTCGTCCGCGTCGGCTCGCGCCTCGAGGTCGCGACTCGAGAAGACCTTGTTCCCCCGAAAACTGAACCCGCGGTGGGCGCGACGCGGCCCCGGGTTGATCGACACGACGAGGCGTTTCTCGTCCGAACCAGCCCGATCCATCGACGCTCGGACCTGAGCCTCGAGAAAGCCCGCGCGCACGAGATCGATGCGCGCGAGTCGCGCCGCCTCGTCCTCGAGGAAGCGGTCGAAGACCGCGTGGAGCCAGGCGGAGCGAATCGCATCGGACGCGCGCTGCGAGAGCGACGCCCCCCTGACATCGAGCTGCGTGCGGGGTCCTCGTTCAACCTCGTACTCGAGCACGATGGCGTCCGCCGCGCTGCCGACTCGCCGGGCGATGATTCGGGCTTCGAGGTATCCAGCGTCGCTGTAGAGGCGCGCCAGCCGATCGCGATCGTCGCGCCACGTCCGGAAATCGAACCGGCGTCCTTCCACCAGGTGCAGGCGCCTGGCGAGATCGCTCGAGGGAACGCCAGCATGCCCCATGATCTTCACGGCCTGAACTCGTGGCTGCGGGGCGGCAGATCGGGGCGCTGCCGCGCCTGCCGGGCCTCCGAACGACACCTGGTGACGGACCTCGTAGGCGCGATCGCGGTTGTCCCGCGCGACCGCGCGGAGCTCGAGATTGGGCCTCGGCTGATAGCTGACGATCCACGTCAGCCCGCCGCTTTGCTTCAGGTTGTGCGACAAGAGCAGACGGACTTCGGGGCTGAGATTCTTCGCCAAGGTCAATCGAGCCGCCGGATCGGTTTCGGACGCAATATCGCCCAGATCGCCAAGGTCGCCGCCGATGCCGCGCTCGAACCGCAGCGTGTCGAGCCCGACCGCTCGTCCGGCGACGCCCAGGACTTCTCCCGAGAGCAGCCCGAGAAGCTGCTGGCCCGACTCCGAGGCCTGCTGCGACGTCACCTCCGAATACGGGCGCCCCGTGAGGAGCAGCGAGATGATGTCCGCTTTTGCGAGCGACGAATCGTCGGCGGTCAGGTTGGTCGTGAGCCGATCGGGGGTGCCGCTGATCGTGAGGGTGATCTCGTGCCCGGCGACGTGCGTGCGCGCCGAGATGTCCAGGTCGGGCTCGATCTCGGCCTGATTGCTGAAATCGATCGACCCACGATCGATGAGATACACGATGCCGCCCAGAAAGATCTGCCCGCCCTCGCGCATCTCCACCCGCCCGACAAGCCTTGGCCCGCCGATCGATCCGGCTGCCCGCAGGTCACCGCCGAGATCGAAGCGACCGTAGTTGTTGTCGACCTGGAGGTCGGCGTCCGTCACGACTCTGACGTCGAGCCCCACGCGATCGGCGAGGCGGCTCGTGTCGGACGGCTGTGTCGACCGGAGGCGAGCCGTGCCGAGCAGCTGTGTCAGCAGACTGAGCGGACGCCGGTATTCGCCGCGCAGGATCGTGACGCGGCCCGACAGCTGCGGCCGGTTCCCCTCGACCCGGAGCGTCAAGTCGGTGTCGACCTCGCTCTGGAGGCCGGCCGGGAAGTCCAGCCCGAGGCCTCGTCCTGCGATCGTCAATGAGGCGCCACCTGTCTGCGCCTCGGTCGCCGACAGCAAGCCGTAGTCAAACGTCCCCCGCGCCGAGATCGTCCCGCCGT
>JACOUA010000181.1 GCA_016178075.1 Acidobacteriota bacterium | reverse complement strand
CTCGTCAACGAGCTCGCGCTCATGTGCGACAAGCTCGGCATCGACGTCTGGGAAGTGGTCGACGCGGCCGCGACCAAGCCATTCGGCTTCATGCCGTTCTACCCCGGGCCGGGACTCGGCGGGCATTGCATCCCTATCGATCCCTTCTACTTGTCGTGGAAAGCGAAGCAGAACGGCTTCGAGCCGCGCTTCATCGAGTTGGCCGGGCACATCAACGCCCACATGCCCCATGCCGTCGTCGACAAGATCGCGGACGCGCTCAACACGCAGCGCAAGCCGGTGAACGGATCATCCATCCTGATTGCCGGCGTGGCGTACAAGCACGACATCGACGACATCCGCGAGTCGCCGTCGCTCGACGTGATGGCGCTGCTGCATGCGAAAGGCGCCCGGATTCAGTATGCCGATCCGTACGTTCCGACCATCAGCGCCCGGGGATGGGCCGGCGAGTACGAGCTGACGTCGGTGGAGATGTCCCCCGGGGTCGTCAGGAACGTGGATTGCGTCGCGATCCTGACCGATCACCGCACGTTCGACTACGACATGATCGTCGCCTCAGCTCCGGTCATCGTCGACACGCGGAACGCCATCAAGCGCGCGCATCCACACGTCTTCCGTCTTGGCTCGCCGGGGCCGGGAAGGACACCCGCTGCTGTAACGGCGTAGGTTCCCGCGGACCGGGCTCCGGCTTGCGTTCCGCACGGGACGATGGCACGCCTCGTTGGGAACTGGAGAGCCCACCCCAGAGTTCCGGGTTCCCGCGAGCGCACCAGCCGCGGCGGACGTCACCCTGAGGAAGTCTCTTCGGTGCTCGGACATGTCTGTTCCTCGTTGGTCAACGTAGGGCAACCCCTGTGGTTTGCCCTGTCAGGGGCCGGCAGACCGGGCGGGCACGGGGGCCCGCCCCTATATGTCACGGCATGGGTCCACGCCTCCTGATTTCGTTCCCACAATCACCGCGAAGCTGTGACGTCGCCACGGCACGTCGACGGTGAAGCCCGCGGCCCGCATCATGGCGATCTCGTCTTCCAGGCGAAAGTACACATCCTCGTGGGCCCATGCGCGAAGAAAGCCCCTCGCGCGAGCGGGTGTGTAGCTCCGCTCCAGGTGCCGAAGCCACGCCCTGCGGTCCTGGGCCTGCAAGGCGGCGTTCGAGGCGAGACAACAATCGGCGTTCACCAGCAGCCCGCCTGCGCGGATCGCCTTGAAGCACCGCCCATACAGCGCCGCCTTGCGCCGGCGCGTGGGGATATGGTGCAGCGAGAACGACGCGGTGACCACATCGCACCGGGGCAGCGGCGCCGACAGGAAGTCGGCTGGCACCAGGTCCACCCGGTCGCCCAGCCTCTGCAGTCTCTTTCGGGCCAGCGCCAGCATCCCCTCGTCTGTATCGATGCCGACCAAGCGCGCTCGAGGTACCGAGGCCACGCAGCGGGCCGCCAACGCGCCCGAGCCGATCCCGAGGTCGACCACGACCGGCGAGCGGGACTCGACGGCGGCCACCGCCGTGGAGGCCGCGGCGAGCATCTCGTCATAGGGCGGGATCAACGTCGGAATGCGCACATCGTACTCACGAAGCCGGATCCCGAGATGGGCGGCGGCTCCCCTGTGTGGGCTGTCCGCGCGTCTCCCCGGGCGCCGAGGCGACAGGCGTGCGTTGGCGCGTTCCAGCAGTCGTCCCCTGATGCGAGTCCCTCTTCTCTGCGGCATACTACAACCAGTTCTCATCACCCGACCTTCCTTTGATGAGCACGGAATCGCCTGTGGCGGATGCGACGCGGGTCACGGTCGCGGTTGTGAGCTGGAACAGTCACGACCTTCTCAAAGCTTGTCTCGAATCGCTCGATCCGCTCCAGCACGAGGTCGTCGTCGTCGACAATGATTCGAGCGATGGGAGCGCCGCGATGGTGGCCGAAGCGTTTCCGCGAGCGGTGCTGGTGAGACAGTCCGTGAACATCGGTTTCGGCGCGGCGATCAACCTCGCGAGCTATCGCGCCCGGGGACGCTATCTGCTGCTCCTGAACACTGATGCGCACGCGCGCGCCGGGGCGATCGATCGGCTCGCCGACTTTCTGGATGGGCATGACGACTATGGCGCGGTCGCCGGCCTGCTGGTCGATTCGACCGGAACGCCTCAGCGCGGCTTCAACGTGCGGCGCTTTCCCACCCTTGCGAGCTTCGCGGTCGACTTCCTCTTGATTGATCGGGTCTGGCCCTCCAACCCGATCTCGCGGCGGTATCTGGCGCAGGATCTGGACTACGAACGAGGGGCCGACATCGAACAACCGGCCGCCGCCGCCCTCATGCTTCGCCTTGACGCGTTTCGGCGGGTCGGGCGCATGGACGAGCGGTTCTATCCCGCCTGGTTCGAGGATGTCGACCTCTGCCGCCGTCTGAGGAAGGCAGGCTGGCGGATCTCGTTCGATCCCGGGGCGGTCTTCGAGCACCAGGGTGGGATCGCCATGCGGGCGCTTGGTCTTCGAGCGTTCTCCGAAGCCTGGTACCGCAACCTCCTTTTATATGTGCGGAAGCATCACGGCCGCGTCCAGCTCGGCCTTCTTCGAGCTCTGCTGGCGGTCGGGATGCTCGAGCGGATGATGGTAAGCCTCGTTCGAGGCGATCGAGAGGCGAGGCAGGTCTACGCGTCGGTGTTGCGGTATGCAGCCCGAGGTCGGTGATCTCGACCAAATCCCTACATACCCGCGTACTTCGAAAGAGTCTCCACCCACTGTCTGACGACATCCGGCGCCTTCGGTGTGCCCTTGCCATCGATCACGATGGAGCGCGAGCGCAGTGGATCGCCGTAGAACTCCTCGTTCCAGTCGCGGTCCTGGCGGACGCCGGATCCTTCGAGGCTGACGCCGGCGAACAGGCCGCGCGATCTCGAGTAGCTCAGAATCTCCGCGCGAAGCTGGATATCGGTCGCGGCCTGCGCGTCACGTCCGACCGGGCCCGCCGCGACGCCGGCCGAGGCGCCGATCTTGAACTGATTCTGCAGCAGGTTGTCGAGGCCCCGCCGATTCATGACGATGAGGACGATGTCAATCGACTGGCCGCCGATCTGAGCGCCGATGCTGCCGCCGGTCAGCGTCAGGAACGCGGGTTTCGACCAGCGGTGAGCCGATCGGTCCCGGACGCTGATGATCCCGCGGCCGCGATGCGCCGCGATCACGAATCCGCCCTTCAGGGTGCCGGGGAAGACCGCGACCGCTTCGGCCTTCTCGAGCACCGATTTCGGAATGGCCTTGTCGGGCGCGCCCATGATCTCCTGCAACACGACCGCTGCATCTCGAACCCGATCGGCCTGGTCGGATTGCGCGGACAAAACGACAGGGAACGAGAGCACAGCAAGGACCAGCTTGACCGTCGAACGTTGCATGGTTGCCTCCAAGACTGACAACCCCACTTTACAGCGTGCGCGCCTCCACGCATACTCCAGCCATGCGGGCTACTACGGCCGGTGAATGGGCGCTTCCAGTGTCCATGCGAGGTCAACGTCCAATGTCGCGTGCCGTTATCGTCACCATCGTTTCTACCGTTGCCGCGGCGTCCTTGATGCTCGCGCAGGCGTCGCGCGGATTACCCCTCCAGAACCTGAAAACGACCGCCGAAGCGTCCGCGTTCAAGTCGACGTTCACGTATGACGATGTCGTCCGGTTCATGAAGGCGGTGAGCGGGTCACTCGTGACGGATGGCGGCGACCGGATCCACCCGCGTCGCGCGACGGATGGGAACCAGGCACGCCAGCGTCGCGACCACGATCAGTACAGCCGCAACGATGGCGAGCGAAGGTGGGTCGGTCATCCTCACCTCGGCGCGGCCGCTGGAGAACATCCTGTCCCACCCCACAGTGCAGACGACGCCGGCCACGAACCCCAGCGCAAGCTGTGCCATCGCCCGGCGCAGGACGAGCCGGCGCACCTGGTGCGGTTGCGCACCCAGGGCCATGCGCAGCCCGATCTCCCTGGTCCTGCGGCTGACCCCATGCGCTGTCACCGCGTAGAGTCCAATGGTCGACAGTCCCAAAGCGATGCACGTGTAGACAATCGCATCGGGGTCCGGGCCAGGACGATGGCGAAGCGCGGGAGCGACCCCGATAACGGTGACCCACTCGGCACCGGCGCCGGCAGCGCCTGGCGAGCTCAACCCAAGACGCTGGCCAAGCGGTTGCCGATCGCCAAAATGAATCCGCGCGAGCCGCTCGCTGACGATGGCGTGCGCCTGAGCGGGAGTACCGTCTTCTTCCGCAAACTCGCGCCCCCGAGTCAGCGAGAGGCCGAGCGTTTCGAAGTATCGTGGCCCGATCGCGACAGTCCAGACGGCGGGCGCCGGCTCCCCGTCGGCGTTCGCGCGACCAGCCACATCGAGGCGCCGCTCGGCCGCGCCCATGAGCGGCAGGGCGCTCGCGACTGACACCGCGGAGACCATTGGGATCGCGCGAACCCGCTCGTCGAGCCGGCGATAGAACTCCGCGCGTTGTCCCGGTGTCCGATACTTTTCGGGAGGAAGCGTGATCGAGGCGGTGAGCACGTCGGCCTTGTCGATCGCGACATCCGATGGGAGCGTCGGGCGCGCGATGCGGAGGCCGAGCGCAAGATTGGCCAGCATGACGACCGTGAGCGCGAATTCGGCGGTGAGAAAGACGGTGGTCCAGCGTCGGGCGTGGCGGCCGGCGCTGCCGGTCCCGCCGTCCTTCAACACCTGATTCACATCCGTTTTCGACGCGCTGACGGCCGGCACGAGACCGAATACGAACACGGTGGCGACCGACACGGCGACCAGGGCGGCCAGCACTCGACCATCCACGGAGTAGTCGAACCAGTACGGCAGCACGTTTTCCGGAATCGCCGTTCGAAACAGCCGCACGCCGGCGGTGGCCAGGCCGAGGCCGAGCAGCCCGCCGAGCGCGGCCAGCACGCTGGCTTCGATGAGAAGCTGACGAACGACCCGACCACGGCTCGCACCCAGAGACGCGCGGATCGCGATCTCTCGTGCGCGGTGGACGGCACGGTCCAGCATGAGGTTCGCCACGTTCGCGCACGAAATCACCACGACGAGCAGGCCGACGGTCATGAACGCCAGCCAGGCCGGGTCGGTCAACCGGCCGAGGTATCGTTCATTGATCGGCACGACTCGCGCGCGGATGTCCTTGTTGGTCTCCGGATATTCGCGGGCCAGCCGGCTGACGATCGATTCAATCTCCGCGCGGGCATCCGTGATGCTCATGCCATCTCGCACGCGGCCGACGACACGCAGGCTTCGTGCGTCCCGCTTCCCGGTCCCAAGACCGGGCATGTTCGAGAGCGGCAGCCACACATCGGCCGTGCTCGGAAACCCGGAGCGATCGGGCACCACACCAATGACGGTGGCCGGCGCACCGTTGATCAGAATCGACCGCCCGACGATGCCCCCCGTGCCGCCGTATCGGGCGCGCCAAGCCCCGCTGCCCAACAGGGCCACCAGCGGCGCAGCCGGGCGATCGTCGTCCGGCACGAATGTCCGTCCCAGCACCGGCTGCACGCCGATCACATCGAGCGCATTCGCCGTGAGATACGACCCGTCGAACCGGTCCGGGGCGCGTCCCTCGTCGCCGACCGTCACCGGCGCATTGGGAAACGCCGCCATCCCGGAGAGCGTGTGCGCCGTGGCCCGTAAGTCTTCAAAGTCCGGATAAGACACGCCCCGATCCGTGTTGCGGTGATCGAAGGTGGACACATACGCCACGCGATCAGGACGTGGGATCGGCAGCCCGCGGAGCGTGTGCGCGTTGAGGATCGTGAAGAGCATGTTGTTGACGCCGATCCCGAGGCCAAGGACGAGCAAGGCCATGACCGCGAATCCTCGATCGCGCGCCAGCAACCGCAGGGCGAAGCGCAGATCCAGCATGAGGGCGTCGACCACCGGGAGTCCCCGCTGGTCACGATAGGCCGCCGCCGCCTGATCGACGCCTCCGAACATTCGGCGCGCGGCGACCCTGGCGTCTGAGATCGACATCCCCCTGCTGACGTACTCGTCCGTCAACAGCTCCAGGTGCGCCTGGACTTCTTCCGAGAATCGCTCGTTGCGCTGGCGGCGCCTGACAAGATCGAGGGCCCGCGACAGAAATACTTTGAGGGCCGTCATGACTCGTGCTCCAGCAGGCGGTTGACGATCGACACGGTGCGCTCCCAGAGCTCGGCTTCGGCGGCCAGCCGGCGGCGGCCCGCCGCGGTGATCGAATAGAAGCGCGCGCGGCGGTTGTGGTCGCTCGTGCCCCACGCGCTCTTGATCCAGCCTTTTTGCTCGAGCCGCAGCAGCGCGGGGTAAATCGTCCCCTGATTGAGCACGAGGGCGCCTGCAGCGACCTGCTCGATGCGGCGCGCGACGCCGTAGCCGTGGAGGGGGCCCATGGCGACGAGCGTCTTGAGGACCATCAGGTCCAGGGTGCCGTAGGGAACTTCGGCGTCCGGGGGGCTCATGGCCACTCCTGTCGGGAATCAACAGGACTATGCCATGCTTCATGTTGAAAGGCAACAGGTGTGACCGACCCATCCTGTAGACTCATATGACCGGTCACTCCCATGAACCGCCTCTTCACGCCGCGCTTCTTCATCATGTGCGGCTTCAGCTTCGCCGTGTTCCTCGCGGCGCTGCAGCTCCTGCCTGCCGCGCCATTCCACATTCTCGATCTGGGCGGGACGACGTTTCAGTCCGGGCTGTTCCTGGCGTTCCTGACCTACGCGTCGGCGTGCTCGGCGCCGCTCACCGGCGCGCTCGGCGATCGGTTGGGCCGCCGCCGCGTGATGATCACCGCGGCCGTCGTGATGACCGCACTCTCGATGGCCTACGGGGTCATCACGAGCATCCCGCTGCTCCTCGCCGTCGCCCTTGTGCACGGCGTCTTCTGGTCCAGTCTCCTGGCGGCCACAGGCGCGTACATGGTGAGCGGCGTCATTCCGGAAACGAGACGCGCGGAAGGGATCGGCTACTGGGGCCTGAGCTCGGTCATCGCGCTCGCCGTCGCGCCGCCGATCGGCTTCTGGGTCTATCGCTTCGGATGGCTGTGGCTCTGCCTCGGCTGCGCGGCGCTGAACTTCACGATGGCGATGATCGCCTGGAAGCTTCTCGACGACGCGGGGCAGATCGTCGCCGCGCATCCGGTGACGCACCCGCGGGATCTCGTCGACGTCCGCGCGCTCGTGCTCTCCGTGACGATGTTTCTCTGCACGTTCGGCTACGGCGCGGTCACGAGCTTCAGCGCGCTGTTCGCCGAGTCGCAGGCGATCGTGCCGAAGAGCATCTTTCTCACCGCGATGGCGCTGGCGATCCTGGTCTGCCGTCCGCTCGTCGGGGCACGCGCGGATCGGATCGGCTACAAGAAGGTATTGGTGCCCGCCCTGGGGCTGGACTTCCTCGGCCTGGCGATCCTCTCCGCCACGGCCGGCCGTGCCGGGATGATCGCTGGCGCGCTGACCTTCGGCGCCGGCTTCGGGATCCTGTGGCCGGTGTTCAGCGCGTACCTCCTTCAAGGTGTGGATCCGGCGCGCCGGGGCGCCATGTACGGCGCGATGCTGGCGGCGGTCGACACGGGGATTGGGACCGGCTCGATGTCGACCGGATGGCTCATCGACCGAGCCGGGTTCAGCCTTTCGTTCGGCGTCGGTGCGGCGGTCGCCGCTCTCGCGATACCATACTTCCTCCTCATCGATCGCGTTCACGAGGCGAGGCATCGACACAGAGCCAAGAACGAAGGACGATGAACGAAGCAGGCATCTGACAGAACGAAGAACGAACACCTTCTTCGTTCTTCGTCCTACGTTCCTCGTTTACACTTCCTGCATGGCCGAAGACCCGGAGAGCCAGACCCCGACCTGGTTCGATCCGTCGGCGCCGTTGACGAAGCGCGATCGTCCTGAGCCCGGATCTCGACTCACCTCTCACGAACGATTCTTGCCAGGGGCGATCCTGGCGGGCCGTTATCGCGTGGTGGGACCGCTCGGCCGCGGCGGGATGGGCGACGTCTATCGAGCCGATGACTTGAAGCTCGGTCAGTCGGTCGCGTTGAAGTTCCTGACTGCCCGGATGGCCCGCGATCGTGAATGGCTCGCGCGCTTCCATAACGAAGTCAAGATCGCGCGTCAGGTCTCGCATCCCAATGTTTGCCGCGTCCATGACATCGGCGAGGTCGACGGCGAGCCGTTCCTGTCGATGGAATATGTCGACGGCGAGGATCTCGCTTCATTGCTGCGCCGGATCGGCCGCCTCCCCTCCGACAAGGCCGTCGAGATCGCCCGCCAGCTCGCCGCCGGACTCGCCGCGGCGCACCACAACGGCGTCCTGCACCGCGATCTCAAGCCGGCCAACGTGATGATCGACGGACGCGGCCGCGTCAAGATCACCGACTTCGGGCTTGCGGATCTCGCCGAACGCA